>SCUC01000271.1 GCA_004322375.1 Bacteroidota bacterium | reverse complement strand
GATCATGCTGTGGCTTCTGGATTACTGCTTTTTCAATACTCTTCATACTGGTACTATCTAATGAATAAGTTAAAATCAGCTGGGAAAAATGGTACAGATGAATTTGCTAAAATTGCTACTCCAAAGGGAGCTCGTTTGCCATTCAATTATAATCCAGAAAATATTGTGAATGATATATTACCCGCCTGTCGTTCAGCAGCACATCATAATATCCAACCAATCGTTGAAAATACTGATTTGTTAATAAAAAGCATTACGCTTGAAAATGATCCCCTAACTTTTCTTTCTGTTTTATGTGATGAAATACAAAAATGGGATAGATTTAATGCACAGGAGGGAAAGTGGTCTGATCCATGGGAATTTGCTGCTGAAACCCTCGAAGCGGCAGACTTGGAAATTAAGGTACTTGATGATCATCGAAATCAACAAGTTGCTAAGGTTCGTATTCATAATCGAAATTTTAAATCTTCCAAATTAAGATCTGACCTCGATAAACGATTACCGGGATGGACAGATGTATTGTCTATTAGTTCTCCTAACGATTCTGCCGACAATGTATTAGAGTTATTGTTAAGCCATAAAAATAAGAAGAATAATTAGAGAACTTATTACACTTTTCCGAGGTGTCATGGCTCCCCGCCATGACACTTGAACCCACTCCCTCACCACAAACCAACCAAAACCCATGTTTTCCATTCTCCCAACCCCTTCTTATCTTATACAAGAAAAAACACTATCTAAATAAACCAACAATTGTAAATAGCCAATTGACAATTCCCAATTGACCATTCACCATTAGCAATTACCTTACAATACTTTCTCCAGCCTTGCCAAAAATCTTCCTGTCGCGCCGATGTTGCGCTTGACGAATTCAGCGCAAACCTGTCCTGCTGTGAGGCGATGCGATTCGCCGCTGAAGAATTCTTCCAGATAGGCAAGCGCTTCATCCGGCTTCGTGATAATGAACGCGCCGCCCTGCTTTACCAGCTCTATCGCCTCTTGCGAATTTTCATGCTTGGGACCGATGAGCAGCGGCACGCCATACACCGCCGGCTCCAGCACGTTGTGAATTCCTTGTGCGAAGCTGCCGCCGACATACGCGACTTGCCCGTACTGGTATAACGCCATCAAGCTGCCGACGCTGTCAACAAGAATCACCTGCTCTCCGTTGTAATCTGCCATGAGCGAAAACCTGATATTGCGGATTTGCCCGTTCAGGTAATACTCGATTCGTTCTAAGGTATGCTCGTCCGGCTCGTGCGGAACGAGAATGACGAGGAAATCGAGGTTGATGCGCGCGAATTCTATGATGGCGGGAATCAATACTTCGTCATCCTGTTCCCAGCTGCTTCCAACGACAAACACCTTTTTTCCTTCTACAACCTGAGCGGGAAGCAGGTGGCGGGTTTTAGAATCCGCTCTTCTCTGCCACACCTGATCGAACCGGGTATCGCCGATGGCTTCAATCGTCGGAGCATGGATGCCGAATGTTTCAAATCCTTGCTTATCATGTTCCGAGACGGTTAAAATATGCTCAATCGAATTATACACATCATGGAAAAAGCCGTGAATTACCGGCGCGCGTTTGAGCCACG
Organism: Bacteroidota bacterium; assembly: GCA_004322375.1. Lineage (GTDB taxonomy): Bacteria > Bacteroidota > Ignavibacteria > UBA10030 > SZUA-254 > FW602-bin19. Next base: position 18,201 of record SCUC01000271.1, on the reverse strand, counting down.
TATCGTTGAACGTTGCGTTTGCGATGAAGACAGGCACGCCTTCGCGCTTTAATGCCCACAGGTGGTTGGGCCACACGTCGTAGCGAACCATGACTGCGGCAGTCGGCTTGACGACACGGATAAAACGCTCAGCATTTTCTTTTGAATCAAACGGAAGATAGGTAATAACATCGGCGAGCTTGTACGTCCTAGAAGGGTTATACCCGGAAGGGGAAAAAAAGGAAACAATAACTTGAATTTCAGGAAACCGTTTTTTCAACTCGGCAATAATAGGCTTTGCCTGCTCAAACTCCCCCATGGAGGAGGAATGAAACCATACCCGCTTCGAGTCCGGCTTGAGCTTGTGTATGGCGGATTCTAGCCTTTCAAAAAGAAATTCTCTTCCTTCGATTCCCCGTCGCACTTTTTTCTTGAACAGCCCGAGGATTTGAAACATCATCCAGCCAAGAGGCACAATAACGGCATTGTAAATCGTTTCCCAGATTGTCATGGTTTTCTTTCAACTATTTGAATTAAATCTCCCTGCCGCACCACGCCGCCCGCAATTACTTTCGCCAGCATACCGCGCCGTCCTGCAAGCTCGTTCAACAATCCCGGACGAATTTCTTCCATACGGCTGCACAGTGAGCAGGGCTTGGTGATCTCTACTACAACATCTTTCCCTGCTTGCAGCCGCGTTCCGCTTGCCAGCTTCATCAATTCTATGCCCGAAGTTGTAATGTTTTCTTTCACCGCGCCGGGTTGAAGTTTCAACGCTTTAAGCGTTTCTTCCTCAATCATCAACACTTGTCTCTCGCTGTTCGCTCTCGCGTGCGCGTCGTTGTTCATTCCGAGATTGGCAAAAAATTCAATTTCTTCTACCACCGTCATTGGCTTCCTGTAGCCGGGACAATATTGAAGAGAAACAATTGTTGCTTGCGCCGGTTTTGTTACGTCCATATCTGTTGCACGTTTAAGATATTAGGTGTTAGGTCATGGGATGTTAGGTCGTAGGTATTTTATTACTTATCCAAGCTGACCGTTCTCATAAATCCAATATATGAAACCGATGAATCGGTTCCATGTTATGAGTTTCATATAGCCCACGACTTAAGTCGTGGGCTGCTAATCGCGCGTTGGTTGAAATCGTATTAAAGATTTCTAAAAACTGTTAAATTAAGTTACTTATTACCCAACACCTATGACCTACGACCTGAATCATAAATCTTGCATCTATAAAAAGCTTTGTACCATATTGGCTACTTCTTCCACCGAAATAAATTTCATACAATTAAAATGTCCCTTGGGGCAATCAGATCGTCCAATGTGAGAGCATGGACGGCATGGGACGTTAGCTGCTTCAACAACCCTGCTATTTACCGAAGTCGGGAAGAAGCCGAGCTCCTTTACAGTCGAGCCGAAAATTGCAACGAGGTTCCTTCCCCGCGCTTGTGCAAGGTGCATCAAGCCTGTATCGTTGCTGATAACGACATGGCAGTAATCCAATGCGGCGGCTACTTCTATAATAGAGAACAGTTCAGCAACGCTTACAGCTGCCTGCGCGCCGACCTGCATGTTAATCATTTGAGCGACGTCATTACAGTATGTCGCTTCATTTTTTCCGCCGAATACCAACACCCGCGCGCGATACTCCTTTACCATACGTGTTCCAAGCTCGGTGAAACGTTCCGGAAGCCAGCGTTTTGTAAAATGTCGTGCCGAAGGGGCGATGCCTACAACAAGCTCGTTCCGCTCTATTTTATGCTTGCTCAAGACAATTGAAACGGTCTCGATGGTCTGGTCGGGAACGAACACTTCAAGCCCCTGCCTATCGTCACCGACACCGAACCGCGCGCATGTTTCCAGGTATCGTTCTGCCACTGAAACAACCCCATTATACCAATTGAGCTTGAATTTTACTAACGCGAAACGGGCAAGAGCGCGTTTATCTACAACAACCTTGTTGCTCGCCTTTGAAAGCGCCCTGATGTACCTGCTGCGGAGGCTGTTATGAATATCCACAACAAGGTCGTACCGTTCCGATTGAATCCGGTTGACGATGGTTTGCAGCTCAGACCAATCGCCCGACCGCATTTCAAGAACCGACGTAACATTGGGATTAAACTTTACAAGGTCTGCATATTCCGTTTTCACTAAAAAGTCAATCTGTGCAAAGGGGAATTTCGTGCGAAGCGCGCGCACCAGGGGAGATGCAAGCACAATATCTCCGAGAGAGCTGAGTCGGATAACGAGGATTTTGTTCATCATGAGCGCCGGGTGCGAAGAAACTTACCAATTTTTAGAGGGAAAAACAAGAGAAGTAGATGAGTATGTGACTAGTGGAGTATTGAGTAACCGGTATGACAGACGCCTTTGACGAGCCAGCCTACGGTGGGTAGGCGGCATTTCAGTATCGGCAATTGTAGAGCATCCTTTACAGATGTATTGCTGTTTCTATTCAAGAGAGAATTTCAGCAATAAATTATAGAGGTTTCTTTTACTTGGCAGAAGTCATTTTTTTAACCGTCGTTCAATTCTGTTTCTTGTCCGTCGTAATTCTTTCATCAGCACATTTGTTTTGGGAAGGAGGAGCTTATACTCTGTAGCAAGCACCTTATTGGGTAGCCCTTCAAGCGCGTAGCGGGCAACCGTTGAATCTTTTTCGGCGCAGAGTATCAATCCTACTGGTGGATTTTCGTTGTCGTGTGTCCAATGCTCGCGGGCATAGTTAAGATACAGGTGCATCTGCCCCGCGTCTGCGTGTGTAAATTTACCAACTTTCAAATCAATGATGACAAGGCAGCGTAGCGTTCGATGAAAGAAAAGCAAATCAATCTTGTACCACTCGCTGCCGATACGCAATCGCTTTTGCCTGCCGACGAATGTGAAATCGCCGCCAAGCTCTAACAGAAATTGTTCAAGATGATGAACAAGGGCTTCCTCCAAGTCATTTTCAGAATACTCGTCCTTCAATCCAAGAAATTCAAGAACGAATGGGTCTTTGATTTCTTCTTCTGCTGTCAAAATATCTTCCGGTTTTTGTTTTTTCCCTTTCTTAAGCATTGCCGCTTTGTCTTTCGATAACGTTGTTCGCTCATAAAATTGTGTTGCAATTTGCCTATCGAGCTGTCGAACAGACCAACCGCCGCGGAGGGCTTCGGTTTCATAAAACTCGCGTGCATCAGGGTTTTCGACAGGGAGAAGCCGGACATAATGAGACCACGAAAGAGGGAACGATTGAGCAAGGGATACAAGATTAAACTTCCGAAACAACATCTCGGATTTTCCAGACACCGTCTGGCGAATTTTTAACGAATATGATTTCGCAGACGGTGTCTGCAATTTTTCAGATTCGGCAGACACTGTCTGCCGAATCTGAAATTGCAAATAAAACATTCTAAAACTTCTTATATTCCGTATAGAAAATCCGCGCCCAAATTGCCGTGTTAAATCTGCTGAAAGTTGTTCTAATAATTGCTCTCCATACTCCGCCCTTACCTCGCCCGCCTGCTCAAATTCAACTATTCTCCAGCCGATAAGCCAGTAGGTTGCAGTCATAAGAGCGTTGACTTGACGGGCAGATTGGCGACGCGCGGCTTCAAGAAGGGAAGCAACATCTCCGAGGAGCTTGTTATATGGTTTGATAGCTTTATGTCGTTTGGATTTTTTCATGTTCTCTTTGGAGCGTTGAGAAACGTACCAATTTTTAAAGGGAAAAACAAGAGCGGTTCTGAGATACGTGATGTGAGATTTGTACCTTGCCCTGAAAATGTATGGGGTAGAGGATGATGGAGTAGTGGAGTGATGGAGTGGTTTATGCCATACCTTGAAACTAACTCTTCGCCTCCACAATCGCGAGTCTTTCTTCCTTTAAGTTGTGAAAGAAATTCTCACCCTATTGTCCAAAAATTGCCCCATTATTTCAAATGTACCCTGTTTTTTGTCTCAATTCGCGCATCCCATATCCCCTATCACATCGCGCCTTTGTTTCTTACCTCCGCTTTTTCTATTTTCAGTAGTTCTCTCAATATGAACCTGAGGTAAATACCATGCAAGACGCAACTTTATTTAATAGAGTCAAATATAACGTTCTGTTCGAGTCGGTTGATGAAACGACTCTTCAGTCTCTTCTTCCGTATCTTCACGAGACGCACTATCCTGCGGGGCAACTCATCTTTGATGATGGAAGCGAGGGAGATTCTATGTTTTTAATCCTATCGGGCAGCGTGAAAATTTGCAAGATCACAAAAACAAGCGAGGAAGTTGTGCTCGGTATTTTACATGCCGGCGATTTCTTCGGCGAGCTTGAAATGATTGACGCCCGCCCCCGCTCCGCCCGCGTGACCTCGCTGACCGACGCAAAAATCGCCAACCTCAGCAAGCAGGATTTTAACCTTCTCTTAGGCAAAAGCCCGGAATTTGCCGTCAATCTTCTGCGCATGATGAGCTTGCGGCTTCGGACCAGTAACCAATCGTTTCTCCTTCAGGGCGAGCATTATTTTCATGAAACGCTTCATCGCCTCGATAAAATGCACAAGCTCATCGAAGCGTCGAAGATTGTCAACTCATCGCTCGATCTTCAAAAGCTACTTTCTAATATTTTGCAGACAGCAACGGGAACGATCGGGGCAGACCGCGGAACGTTATACCTGATTGATGAAGCGAAAGGCGAGCTCTGGTCGAAAGTAGCGCAAGGAACTTCGATGGTGGAAATCCGCCTCCCGATTGGGAAGGGAATTGCGGGATTCGTCGCGGCAACGGGAGAGACGATTAATATCCCGGACGCGTATGCCGATTCGCGCTTCAATCCTAACGTTGATAAGGCGACAGGATACCGGACAAAAACCATTCTGTGCATGCCTATGAAAAACAAAGACGGAAAAATTATCGGCGTCTTCCAGCTATTGAACAAAAACGACGGCACGTTTACCAAAGAGGACGAGGAATTCATAGACGCTCTCTCTATTCACGCTTCCATCGCGATCGAAAACGCTCAGCTTGCGCAGCAGATGGTGAACAACGAGCGGCTCTCGGCTGTCGGGCAAATGGCAAGCACGATTATCCACGATATTAAAAACCCGATGGGAACGCTTCGCGTTTACGCGCAGGTGATGAAGAAAAAATCTGCCGATGAAGAGACGAAGAAAATGGCGGACGAGATGATCTCGCAGGTTGACCGCTTCGTAAAAATGACGCAGGAGATTTTAGATTTCACCCGCGGCGTCAGCTCGATGAACATCCAGGAATGTGAATTCTCCGAGGTCATGGATGCCGTCCTTATATTCATTGCGAAGGATTTGACAAAACGCAACGTCCAGCTTGTCCAGAACACCGATTTCAAAGGCATTGTTCAGGTTGACCAGGATAAGCTCATGCGCGTCTTCTATAATATTGCAGGCAATGCCGCAGACGCCATGCCTAACGGCGGAACGCTCACGGTTGCCACGTACGAAAAGAATGGGGGGATCGGAATCGAATTTACCGACACAGGAACCGGCATGCCACCGGAAGTAAAGGCGAAAATCTTTGAGCCGTTTATGACCTACGGCAAAAAACATGGCACCGGTCTGGGTATGGCTATTGTCAAAAAAATCGTTGACGACCATAAAGGCAAAATCGAAATAGACAGCGAGATGGGAAAGGGAACGACGATTAGAATATTACTGCCCATGAATGCTTCGTAGTAGGTAGTAGGTTGACTTATTACCTTTAACCTTCTATGACAACGTTCAAAATTAATAAGGGAACTATTGAACTAGCCCAAGGCGACATCACCGAACAGGAGACTGAGGCGATTGTTAACGCGGCAAATAATCATTTATGGATGGGGGCCGGCGTTGCGGGCGCCATCAAGCGAAAAGGGGGACAACAAATCGAGAAGGAGGCAATCGCGCAGGGTCCGGTAGAAGTGGGAGAAGCGGTAGCAACTATAGCGGGCGCGCTCAAGGCAAAATACGTTCTTCACGCCGCAGTTATGGGGCAGGACCTTCACACCGATGCAGAAAAAATCAAAACCGCAACGCGAAACACTCTCAAGCTTGCAGAGAACAAGAAGATTGCTTCTGTTAGCTTTCCGGCAATAGGAACCGGTGTGGGCGGATTTGAAATTCATTATTGCGCAAAGCTCATGCTTACTGAAGCGATTGAGTTTCTACAATCCTCAAAAAATTTTCAGCTCATCCGTTTTGTCTTATTTGACAAAGAAGCCTTTGATGCTTTTAATGAAGAATTGCATTTGCAGTTTTCGACCAAGAGACATTAGCGACGAACGGTTAATCGGTGAATAGTTAGTTTAGTGTATTATTGAGGAACTATGGGGCATAATACATAGATTCTCGATTTTTGAGCTTCCTTTGTTCACATTTGCCTTAAAATTATGTATGTTACACACTATAGATTATAAGGAATGAATCCAGAATAAATTAATTTTCTCTTCGTTGTAAGAGACATTTTTCTCATTTATAAAACGGAGCAGGATATGCTTTACGTTCTTAAGAATCAACGCCAGCGCTTTTTGGTATTGTTCGCTTGTATTATTACGGCCCTCATATCGAGTCATGCGTTTTCACAAACTACTGTAACAACTGTTTTGCCGGCAAACAATGCGCTGGATGTTTCCGCGGCAACCACAATTCAAATCACATTCAGCGCAGCTGTCCTGCCGGCTTCTTTTAATGGAACTGCTTCTTGTATCGTTAGCGGCTCAACCAGCGGAAGACATTTAGGCACATTCGATTTTACATCCGGCAATACGGTTGTTACAATTACTCCCACAACAGCCTTTAAGAATGGCGAGGTTGTTATCGTTGACCTTACTTCACTTCTCAAGGATTCAAATAATGACGCTATCACACCATTTGTCTATTCATTTACCATAACCACTCAGGGCTCGCCGGGAACGTTTGCATTAAGAACAGATTATAGCACGGGAAGTTTTCCTGCCTCACTATTCGTTTATGACATTGATAACGATAGCGACGGGGACATGGTTATTGCAAATGCCGGCTCTAACACAGTTTCCGTACTTAAAAATAACGGCAACGGTACATTTACCCCAAAGGTTGATTATGGAGTCGGGAACGACCCCCTTTCTGTTTTTGCTGGCGATCTAGACGGAGACGGAGATGGAGACCTTGCCGTTGCAAACTTTGATGAGCCAAATTTTAACCCTTCTACTATTTCTATTCTAAAGAACAACGGAGACGGAACGTTCGCTGCAAATGTTGATTATCCAACAGGGCATCATGCCACTTCGTTATTTATTAGAGACCTCGATGGCGATGGTGATAACGACCTCGCTATTGCAGGCGCAGGAACAGTTTCTATCTTGAAGAATAATGGAGATGCAACATTTGCTGCAAACGTGGACTATACGATTGGGACTATTCCTTACTCATTGTACGTCAACGATATGGACGGTGACGGCGACGGGGATATTGCAGCGCTGAATTCCGGTTCGAACAACGTCTCCATCTTGAAGAACAACGGCGATGGAACGTTTGCCGCAAATGTTGATTATTCTGTAGGATCAAACCCGGGGTTTATCGTCATCAATGATCTTGATGGTGATGGCGATGGCGATTTAGTCATCACGAATTTTAATTCTTTTACATTTTCTATTATGAAGAATAATGGCGACGGGACATTTGCAGCGAAAACAGATTATGCCACCGGAAATAATCCCAGGCAAGTTGTCATCAATGACGTAGATGGCGATGGTGACGGTGACCTTGTTATTTCCAATCAGGGAGCAAATTCTATTTCCGTCTTTAAGAACAATGGCGACGGGACATTCACATCTTCAACAAATTACTCCACGGGAAGTCAGCCATATTCAGTTTACGTCAACGATTTTAACGGAGATGGTTTCGGTGATATCGCTGTTACGAATCGAAATTCCAATACGGTTACCGTGTACAAAAACACTGTTTTACCGGGTAGCATTTCCGGCAAAAAATTCCATGACATTAATGGAAACAGTCTTTGGGATTCTACCGGTGCGGGGTTAGAACCGACTCTTGCGGGTTGGAAAATCCGGATAACAGGAACCGATACTGCAAGCGTACAAACCAATTCAAACGGACAATTTACGTTCAGCAATCTTCAACCGGGAATTTACACAGTGCAGGAGGACCAACAACTTGGTTGGGTGCAAACATATCCTCCATCCCCGGGTACCCACACGGTCAATCTTTCTTCAAACCAGAACGTTGTCGTTAATTTCGGCAATAACGGAACTAGTACTATTAGCGGCAGAAAGTTCGAGGACATTAACGGCAACTGTCTTCAGGAGCCAGATGAACCGGGCATTTCGGGTTGGACAATTCGCTTAGACCCCGGACCGGAATATGCATTCACGGATGCAAACGGGGAGTACTCATTCCCCCTCGGTGTTGGAACATATACCGTCTCTGAACTGTCCAAGCAGTATTGGGCACAAACATGCCCCGCAAGCCCCGGAACTTATACCGTGAATATTACTGCCGCCGGGCAGATATTTACAGAAAATGATTTCGGCAATCAAGTTACACAATCAGTTCAGGATTTAGCCATATTTATGGATGCTACGTTCCCCTTCCCATTAAGGACACCGTGCTGTGGTCAACCTATGACCTATGTTATTCATTATGAAAATATCGGTTCTGTCCCGGTCTCCGGTGCAACGCTCCTCTTACTGCTTTCTCCCAAAGCGACATATCAATCATTCACTTCCAATCCCGTCCTTTCCAGTCCGGATCCGACTGGTCCTGACGCGTGGACATGGACACTACCGGATCCGATGCTGCCGGGAATGAAGGGAGTGATCTATGTAACCATTCCAGTTGTAAATTGCGACCCAGAAAATGCGGGCAGATTATATACCTTTGCTCGAATTAATTCCCCTGTCGGAGATATATTTCCATGGGACAATGATAATGAAGCGTTACAGGAAAACCGTATACTTTGTTCTTACGACCCGAACGATAAGTCCGTAGCTCCGCAAGGCTGCGGCGTTGAGGGGTATGTCACAGCCGATGATTCATTGTCATATATAATTCGTTTCCAAAATCTTGGAAATGGACCCGCATATCATGTTGTTATTCGCGACACGCTGGATGATGAGCTTGATATTGCTACTATCACAAACCTTGGCAGTAGTCATTACAATATGTTCGAAACAAATGGGCGCGAGTTGAAATGGACGTTCTGGGGTATTGTTCTGCCGCCCGCGATAACTGATGAGCCGGGGAGCCACGGGTTTATAAAATTCAAGGTGAAACAGGAAGCTGGAAATTCTTCCGGCACGGTTATTCAAAATCGCGCGGGGATTTACTTTGATCTCAATGATGTGGTTATGACGAATACAACAACCAATACAATCACAGACACTCCCCTTCCTGTTGCAGGTTTTACCGTTACCCCGACATGCGTTTCAGATTCTTGCCTGTATGATTTCACATATACGGGCGGCACGCCGGGCGCAACATTTTTATGGGATTTCGGCTATGGCGCAATTCCGGAATCATCGTCGGTACAAAATCCAACCGGAATACGGTATAGTGTGCCCGGTTATAAAATGCCTGTTTTGCAAGTAGGGCTAGGCGATTGCATTTCCGAACCTTCAATTCAATCTTTATTCGATAGCTCAGGGTCGGTGGCGAAGGTTACTCTCGGCAATCGTTGGAACCTGGTATCGCTTCCTCTTTTGTTACCCGATAATAGTACGAACGCCGTATTCTCTACCGCGAACACAAACGCCTTCGCGTATGATGGAGGCTATGTCCCGTATGATACACTTGAAACATCGAAGGGCTACTGGATGAAATTCGGCTATGCGCAAACAGTATGGCTCCACGGATATCCTCTCGATACTGTAGTAATTTCGGTTTCTACTGGCTGGAATCTCATTGGGTCGGCAAGTTCTCCGTTATCTGTGAACTCCATCCTTTCTTCGCCGGGTGGGATAGTTACCTCAGAATTTTACGGATATAATGGGGGCTACGGAATTGAAGATTCTATCGAACCCGGAAAAGCATATTGGGTTAAGGTTGACCAAGATGGTTCGCTCATTCTTTCTTCTACCGTTGCCGTAACATCGGCTTTGAACAAAATCAAAATTGTTCCCACTTCAGAACTGCCTCCACCTCCGCCGGAGGGTCAATACACAAGTTCCGAGCCTGAAATCCCGGCTCAATTTGTTTTAGAACAGAACTATCCTAACCCTTTTAACCTATTGACACTTGTCAATTATCAATTGCCAGTTGACAATTGGGTAACATTAAAGGTGTATAACATTCTTGGCGAGGAAGTTGCGACGTTAGTTGATGAAATACAGTACGCCGGATACAAAACTGTAACGTTCGATGCGTCGGGGTTACCAAGCGGAATGTATTTTTATCAATTGAGAACGGGACACTGGAGCGATACGAAGAAACTATTGCTGATGAAATAGCATCGGGCAATCAATTTGCATTTTCTTTTTCTATGAAGTAACTATTCAACATTAGTCTATGAAACTACAGTAACATTATTGAACAAGATGAAGACAGGGGTTTTCGTTTCCGAATGTCCTTCCCTCCCCGGCTGCATTTCGGAGGGAGGGACAAGAACCGAAGCCCCCCTCACATCAAAGAAGCCATTCAAGGATACCTTGAGAGCTTAGAAAAGCATGATGAACCTGTCCCCCCTTACATTGAAGAGAAATACTTGGAAGTTACTGCTTGAGCGTTTTACCTAGAATCTCCGGTAGGGGGGTTCTGAAAGCATAAAAAAATTGGCTCTGCGTTTGATGCTCAACCTCAGATTACTTCCCTTCCCTGCAACTACCTCGACCTTTACCCGTATGTACCTTTATGAAAACTCTTAACATCCTTTTTTCTCTCCTCCTTTCTTCCCACTGTTTCTCCCAGTGGATAGCGCAATCAAGCGGAACAACCTCTGCTACGCTGCTTGGCATTTCCTTTACCGATACAGCGAACGGAACGTTTGTCGGAACGAGCGGGATGATAAAGCACACAACTAATGCCGGCTCAACATGGACAGCTCAAACAAGCGGGACGCCGAAATTTCTCCGTGATGTGTTTTTTTCTTCCGACAGCGTTGGCACAATCGTGGGAGAAAGCGGGATTATCTTGAGAACAACAAATGGCGGCGTGAATTGGAATCTTCAAACCAGCAATACCACAGAACATCTTGTCCATGTACATTGTATTAACGACAATGTCGGTGTAGCAACAGGACAAAACGGAGTTATCAGAACAACTACTAATGGGGGAATGAATTGGACTACGCGAAGCTCCGGCGTAACTGTTGAGCTTGCCGGCGCGTGTATGATAAGCGACTCGATTGCTTGTACGGTAGGATTCAACGGAACAATCCTCATGACAACCAATGGAGGCGCGACATGGAACCGGCAATCAAGTCCCACATCAAACAATCTTCGCGGTGTGACTTTTGTGAACGCTGACACGGGATATATTGTCGGGTACGGAGGAGTCATTCTCAAAACAACCGACGGGGGGACAAGCTGGCTTCAACAAACGAGCAACACGGCTAACAATCTTTTTGCACTGCATTTTACATCGCCGGAGACCGGGAGCGCTGTCGGCACGGGTATAATATTGAGAACCACTAACGGGGGCACCCAATGGGTTTCCCAATCAGTTCCATTTTCCGGCGACTTGTATGACGTGGAGTTTGCGACAACTGAAAGAGGCTGGACAGTCGGGCAAACGGGAAAAATTTTCTTTACCGATAATGGCGGCGCTGCGCCGGATGCAGTGAATGAATATGAGTTGCTTAATCCTAATCCGAATTTTTTTGCTCTGCAGCAAAACTATCCCAACCCGTTTAACCCCAGCACAGTTATTCGTTATACGTTATCAGTCAATAGCTATGTATCTCTCAAAATTGTTAATATCCTGGGTGAAGATGTAGCAACATTGGTTGACGGGTTGCAGCACGCTGGAGATAAATCTGTACAATTCGATGCATCCGGTTTGCCGGGTGGTATGTATTTCTACAGACTTACAGCCTACGATAGGAGCGATGTGAAAAAATTGATGTTGGTAAAATAATCTCTACGGCAACACGCGTAGTAAACGGGAGCCGTATCGGTTACCGATTCTCTTCTTACAGCTTACAAATGAAGTTTTTGCAACTCCCTCCCTTTTGTAGTATTTTAAATGCAAAGCATTATTTTTGCATTTTGCATTTTTTTCTATGGTCACCATCATCCTCTTGCTTATTTCAAACATGTTCATGACCTTTGCCTGGTACGGGCATCTCAAATTCAAAGAAGTCGCGTTATGGAAGGTCATTCTCGTCAGCTGGAGCATCGCCTTTCTTGAATACTGCTTCATGGTTCCGGCAAACAGAATCGGGCATGGCAATTTTACCGCCCCGCAGCTCAAAATCATGCAGGAAGTCATCACGCTTGTGGTGTTTGGGGTCTTTTCGGTACTCTACCTGAAAGAGGAACTCAAATGGAACTATATTGTTTCTTTTATGTTGATATTAGCTGCTGTCTATTTTGCATTTAAAGATTGGCGATGAACCATAGTAACCGCAAAACCCGCTGTGAACGCAGAGTGTATCACTTCTGCTGTTGCGCAGTTCTCTTGTTACTGATGAGTGTTCCATCCACTTCTCAGGCAAATAAACGAGTTACCGACCTTACGCTGGAGGGTTTGAACCTCGCCTACAATTTCGAGCTGGATAAAGCGGAAAGTAAATTCAATGAAGCGATACAGGTTGAGCCTTCGCATCCGCGCCCATTCGTCGGCAAGGCTACCGTGTTATTCTGGAGATTCGCACTCGGAAATGATGACAAGCTCTATGAAGAATTGCTTTCGCATGCAGACAGGGCAATTGAAGTTGCTGAAGAGTACATAGATAACAATGAAAAGGACTCCGACGCGCTTACCTGTCTCGGCTCGCTCTACGGCTACAAAGCGTTTGCCCACGCGCGGCAGCGCAGCTACTTTAAGGCAGCGTGGGACGGCAAAAAAAGCCTCGATTATTTTTCCGATGCCGTTGAGGCAAACCCGAAAGCATACGACGCGTACCTTGGGTTGGGATGCTATCATTACTTTGCATCCTTCGCTCCAAAATCACTTCAGTGGGTTATTTCAATCCTTGGCGCAGATGGAAACCCCGACCTTGGAGTACGCGAGCTGAAACTCGCCGTACAAAAAGGCACCTACACCAGCATTGAAGCTCAATATTATCTCGCTCAATTTTTGCCCTGGCAAAGCGGCAATTTCAATGTTAGCGAGTCGCTCCTTGTTGATTTGAATAAACGGTTTCCCAAAAACGCGCTGGTTGCATTCACTCTTGCCGTGTGGGAAATGAGACGCAACGCTGTCGGTTCCGCGCAGCCCCGGTTACAGGAAATTGTCCAGGCTGACCGCGGCTTCGTTCCCGGCTTGAAAGCGATTTCATTATATAAGCTGGCTGAATGTAATTTTCGCAAGCACAAATTCCAGGATGCCATTAAAGAATATGACGCATTCCTCTCTGTCTTCGATGATGAGCATTACCGCGCGACTGCGCACTTCCGCATCGGCATAAGCTACGAGATGCTCGGTCAGCGGGCGCAAGCGGTGAAACATTATCAAGCGGCGCGAGCGGAAGAACGCAGGCACGGCGACGATAGATACTCCGCGCGAAAGGCGGAGATTCTCATCAAAGCCCCGATGTCGGGCGTAGATTCATTGTTGATGTGCGCAAAAAACGCGTTCAAAACGGGAGCATATAACACGGCAAAAGAACTTTATAAAAAGCTTGATTCGTTACAGAGTATTTCTCCTTCTCTTCGCGCCGAGGCGCGTTTCGGTATAGGAGAAATTTTAATAGAACAGGAAGCATTCGCCGAAGCTCTTCCCTATTTCAATAGCGTCCTTACAATTAACGTGGGAGAAGAATTTTGGCTTATTCCTTGGTCGCATTACCAGCTCGGTTTCTGTCACTCAAAATTAGGAAACAGCACCGTTGCGCGGCACGAGTTTGAAGCCGTTCAGGACTATGATGAAAATTACGATTTTAAGAACTGGTTAGGATTCAGAACAGAACGGGAATTGGAGAGATTGAAGTGAGGTTCTTCGCTCATAGTTGTTTGCTTTATGTTTTATTTCTTACATCATCTCTTTTGCATGCACAGACCCGTTTTTTATTAAGCGGACTGGTAACCGATTCCGCCTCCGGCGAACCGCTCGTTGCAGTTACTATTCGCGTTGCGGGAACGTCGTACGGAACGATTACCAACTCAAACGGGCTGTACAATTTGTCGCTTGAGAGGGGCAAACAGACCGTCATTGTTTCTTCTATCGGATACCACCCGGAAACGCTTCAAGTCAATGTTGTGTCTGCCGTAACGCGCAACATCAAGCTTCAAGAATCTCCTGTCATTGTTCCCGAAATGGTGATTTCTGCGGAAGACCCCGCAATAGAAATTATCCGCAAAGCGATCGCGAACAAACGGAAATGGATGGACAGGCTAACGTCATATTCGTTTGAAGCCTTCACCCGCCAGACTCTTCGCCGCGACACGGCAATTGCCAGCATAACGGAATCGTATAGCACGGGCTACATGCGGGGCGGCGATACGCTTCGCGAAGTCATCAAACAAAAACGGCAAACTCAAAACATTCCTCTCGATGACAATTCTGCCGCAGTTCGCGGAATCGTCAACTTCAATGAGGACCGCATCTCGTTATTTCGTATCAGCATCAACAATAGCTCCTCGGGCTACACGTTTGTCGGACCAACCGCGCCCGACGCGCTAGAGTATTACGATTACAAGCTGCTTGGCGTTTCGGAAATGAACGGAATTGAAATTTATACGATACGCATGACGCCGAAAAGCCGCATCAAGCCGCTATTCGATGGCACAATTATCATAGCAGATGAGACATTCGCCGTGATGGGTGTTGACGTTGTGCCAAACGAAACGTTCGCGATTCCCTTTATCAAGGAAATTTCACTGAGGTACAAGCAACAATTCTCCCTTTATGATAGTCTCTTCTGGATGCCAAGCGATATACGCATCGCGGGCTTTTTTGGCGTAAGCTTCATCGGTATCTCGTTGCCAAAAATCGGCATCGAGCAAACATCCGCTATTTATGATTACAAGGTCAACGTCCCCATACCCGATAGCATCTTGAAAAAACCGCGCCTCGCAGTGGATTCCAGCGCGGCTGTGTTTGATTCGTTGTTCTGGCAACAGACTGACGTGTTACCTCTTACGCAGGAAGAACAAACTGCCTATCAATCGCTCGATAGCACGCAGACGCTTGAGAAGCAATTCGAGCCGAAAGGTCCCTTAGCTTCTATCGGAGACGATGGAACGGGGTTATTTCTTGATTACATTGACGCTCGCTTCAACCGCGTGGAAGGATTTTTCTTTGGTGGAAGATATAGCTACGACAGCCTGCCCTATAATATTACCGCGCGCGCTTCGGCAGGATACGGATTTTCCGACACAACGTTCAAGTTCAATGCCGGCGCGACTGTATTCACATCCACGAAACGCTCTCTCGGTTTCGGCACGGATGTATATCACAGGCTTGGGAATATTCCCGATGAGGGATACTACGGACCCATCGCTATTTCCTTAATGTCATTGATTGATAAGAACGATTACCGGGATTACTACTTTGCAAAAGGTTGGCGCGCATTTACATTATACAAGCCAACCCGAACGCTCTCTATGGAGCTCGGCTATCAAAGCGAGAAGCAAAC
This sequence comes from Bacteroidota bacterium, assembly GCA_004322375.1. GTDB lineage: Bacteria > Bacteroidota > Ignavibacteria > UBA10030 > SZUA-254 > FW602-bin19. The sequence continues at coordinate 2,502 of SCUC01000271.1, read as the reverse complement.
ATCCATGAGGAATAACACCGATTACAGCCTGTTTGGTCGGGGAAAAGTATTCAGACAAAATCCATTAATACAGGAGGGAACGATGAACAGCCTTGCTCTTCATTTTAGGTGGGGCAGGGAGCCTGTGCCATTAGGGCTTATTTCAACCAACGCGTTTGAACTTACAATTGAACACTCATCCCCCTCAATGACCGGAGGCGATTTTGATTTTACCGGTTATCGCGGAATGCTTGAGTGGAATGTTGTAACGTTCGGCGGCGACTTGCTTTTTCCTCCCAAGCTCGGGTTCAAGCTGAGCGCGGGGACAACGTCAGGCTCGCCGCCACCCCAGCGATACTTCGCTCTGGATTCGCGCGCAAGCGGATACGCGCCTTTTGGAGTATTACGCGGCTCCAACGTGAAGGAATTCAGTGGCAACCGTTTTGTGATGCTGAATATCGAGCATAATTTCCGGAGCGTGCCGTTTCTTCTGCTCGATATGCCTTTTCTCTATAAGAACAGCATCGAGCTGATTGTGCATAGCTCTATCGCGCAAACATGGGTCGGCACAACTTCAACATCAAACGGGTGGTATTCCGAAGCAGGCATCGGCATCAATCGCATCTTTGATATCCTCAGAATGGATATAACATACAGAATTGCCGAGCCGGGAAGTGTCTGGCTTAGCATGAGCGCGGCGAATTTGTTTTGAAACATGAGCGACCTGACGATTATTTACATTCTCATTGCTTTATTTGCAACGGCATCTGCTGTGAACTTTCTATTTTTTGTAAAAAGCACAATGGGTAAGCGCAGTAAAAAAGGTATTTACATCAATTCCCACCCAAAGCAAGTATTGCTAAAAATTCATCTGGAGTAATTGCGCGGAAACTGCGTTTTTTGTTTTCCCTTATAAGATTCTTACCTTTTTTCACCCTTTACCTTCGCCGTAACACGGTGATAACCAATTAACTATTTAACGAATCAACCAATTAACCAGTTATCCATTTAACCACTCACCAACCAACACACCAATGCAAATAGAATTCCTCGGCGCAGCGCGCACGGTTACCGGTTCCATGCACCTCCTTCACATCAACGGCAAGCGCATTCTTTTAGATTGCGGATTGTTCCAGGGTCGCAGAGCGGAAGCGAATGAGCGCAACAAAACGTTTCCATTCGAACCCGCATCAATTGATGCCGTGGTTCTTTCTCACGCGCACATTGACCATAGCGGCAACCTGCCGGGATTAGTGAAGCAAGGATACAACGGACCGATTTACTGCACCAATGCAACGCGCGATTTATGCAGCATCATGCTTGCCGATAGCGCGCATATCCAGGAAAAAGATGTCGAGTTCATCAACAAGAAGCACGCGAAACGGCGTGAGCCTCTCGTTGAGCCGTTATACTCACCTGAAGACGCTGCGCGTGCGCTCGAATTATTCCGCGGTCTTCCTTATAATAAAGAGTTCGATGTCGCGCCCAACGTCACGGCGGAATTTTTCGATGCAGGGCATATCCTCGGCTCCGCTTCCATACGGCTTACCGTCAAGCATAATGGCGCTACAAAAACTCTTGGCTTCACGGGGGATATTGGGAGATGGAGCATGCCCATTATCCGCGATCCGCAATTCATGGGCAACGTCGAAACCCTTCTCAGCGAAAGCACATACGGCGGCATCCTCCACGACGCTCCCGACGAGATGGACATACAGCTGGGAGCCGTTCTCCATCGAACATTCGAGCGCGGGGGAAAAGTGATTATCCCTGCGTTCAGCGTCGGCAGAACGCAAGACCTTGTCTATGCGCTTCACAAATTGAAAGACCATAATACTCTCCCCCCGTTCCCCATTTACATAGATAGCCCGCTTGCCATCAACGCAACCGATATTTTTCGAAAACATCCTGAGTGTTACGACGAAGAAACCCGCAAGCATATTCTTGAGCATCACGACCCGCTCGGATTAAGCCAGCTTCATTATATCCGCGCAGCGGAAGAATCGAAACAATTGAACGATAGAAAAGAACCCTGCGTAGTTATCTCCGCTTCCGGCATGTGCGAAGCGGGACGAATTCTTCACCATCTTGCCAACAATATAGAAGACGCGCGGAACACGGTGTTAATCGTCGGCTATCAAGCAGAGCATACATTGGGATGGAAGCTTGTTCACCAATTCCCTGAAGTAAAAATATTCGGTGAGTTTCACTCATTGAAGGCGGAGGTTGCTGTTCTTAATTCCTTCTCTGCCCATGCCGATGGCAACGAGCTTCTGAAATACATCAGCCGCTATGACAAAAACCAATTGCAACAAATTTTTCTTGTTCATGGCGAGCTTGCCCGGCAGGAAAAATTATCAGCCGGGTTGAAAGAATTGGGCTTTAACGATGTGGGGATACCGGTAAAAGGGGAAAAGAAGAATATATAATGATATAGCTCCATTCTCACGCCAAGCCGCGAAGTTGATTTCGTAACTCCAACACTCCCTACGGGCTGTAAGCCATAACTCCACTATTCTGTTG
>SCUC01000270.1 GCA_004322375.1 Bacteroidota bacterium | reverse complement strand
TGATAATATATATTATGTAAAGTAAAATTAGTATTTATGTTTGCTGTTAAACTCTTCTCATTCAAACAGCACTCGGCTATCGCAACCCCCAATCCCCCATCGCTTAAGTCATGACATGATTTGAGAAGCTTTCTTCCAGATAAATCTAAGCAGGTGTTTTGTAGTCGTTGTTCTAAATTTAAATCGAGCTTAGGTACTGGACCAAGAATCTGTTTATGGATTATTGACAAATATTCAGATGCTCCGATTTCTGTTCCAAAGCCGCCTATAAGAGCTATGGTATCATTTTCATCAACAAATGTATTTGGTAGTATAATTTCGTTATTCTCAACCAAGCCAAGCATCCCGATAACCGGAGTCGGATAAATAGCTCCCGATTCATGCTCATTATAAAAGCTAACGTTACCTCCTGTAACAGGCGTGTCTAAAGCATTACACGCTTCAGAGATGCCTCGAATTGCCTCTTTGAACTGCCAATAGACCTCCGGATCGAAAGGGTTCCCAAAATTAAGGCAATTGGTAATTGCGATAGGTTTTGCGCCAACACAAACAACATTTCTCGCAGATTCGGCAACAGCTATTTTACTCCCTTCATAAGGATCAAGGTAAATGTATCGTGGGTTGCAATCAGTTTTAAGCACTAAAGATTTGTTTGTGCCTTTAATTCTGACAACAGCAGCATCGGTGACCCCATCGAGCTGGATTGTGTTTGTTCTTACCATCGAATCATATTGGATAGTTGCCCATCGTTTGGAACGAATGTTTGGCGAGGAGAGCAATCTCAGAAGAACTTCGTTGTAATTTGAAGGTTCGGGTAATTCGTTGTTACCCCACGACTGAAGTCGTGGGCTGTTTATATATTCCGGTTCTTTGGCCTCTCGAATATAAACAGGCGCATCACCCCCAAGCACTAGGTTTTTAGCAGGTATGTCACAAACAACTTCATTATTTCGGGCAAATCGTAACTTGCCGTCAGAAGTTACTTTGCCGATGGCTTTGCAATGCAAATCCCATTTAGAAAAAATTTCTTTTACCTCTTTTTCATGCTCCGGCTTTATTACGAGCAACATTCTTTCCTGGGATTCTGATAGGAGTATTTCGTACGCGCTCATTCCTTCTTCGCGCAATGGCACCAGGTCTAAATTGATTTCCATACCTGAATTACCCCGTGCGCTCATTTCTGAAGTTGAACAGGTTATTCCTGCTGCCCCCATATCTTGAATTCCGACTACAAGTCCATTTTTTATCACTTCAAGTGTTGCTTCAAGTAAAAGTTTTTCTGTAAAGGGATCGCCTACCTGTACGTTTGGACGTTTATGTTCCGATTCAGCAGAAAGCTCTTCGGAAGCGAATGTCGCGCCATGTATTCCGTCACGCCCTGTTGACGAGCCGACAATCATGACTAAGTTCCCTTCACCCTTTGCTACGGCTTTTGCAACCTCATTATGCTTCACAATTCCAACAGCCATTGCATTGACAAGTGGGTTTTCGTTATATGATTCGTCAAAGAAGATATCGCCGGCTACGGTTGGAACACCAAAACTGTTCCCGTAATCCCCGATACCTTTTACTATTCCTTTCATTAGGTATTGGGTGCGCGGTAGCTCAGGATTGCCGAATTTAAGTGAATCTAAAGCAGCAATAGGTCTCGCTCCCATTGTAAAAATATCCCGCATGATGCCTCCAACGCCTGTAGCAGCCCCTTGGTATGGTTCCACGGCAGAAGGATGATTGTGGCTCTCGATTTTGAATGCTACAGCAAGCCCATCACCAATATCAACCAAGCCGGCGTTCTCCTCCCCTGCTTCCACTAAGAGCCGTTTGCCCTTTCTAGGCAGCTTCTTAAGTTCCGCGAGCGAATTTTTGTAACTGCAATGCTCGCTCCACATTACGGAGAACATTCCAAGTTCTGTATAATTAGGTTCTCGACCAAGTAGCTCGATGATGCGGTTGTATTCTTCTTCCGTAAGTCCAAATTGTTTTGCTGTTGCGAGGAGGTTCATGGTTTTGATGACAAATTATTTTATTTTTTTTGATGCTGGTCTGCCGAAAAAGTTTAGGTGTCATTCTAAATCCCGATTTATCGGGATGAAGAATCCAGTCATCCTACTTGAGTAATCCATTGCTTTTTTAAGTATTCAACATTCCCATTCTGCACTTAAATCCTTCCATTCTGGATTAATAGACTCAATCAAAGCAATTTTCTTCTTCCTTAACCATCCCTTAATTTGTTTTTCGCGTGCTATTGCCATTGTAATATCATTCGTTTCTTCATAATAAATTAAACGTGTTAGATCATATTTGGCTGTGAAGCTGGGATTAAGTTTGTTCTTATGTTCGTACACTCGACGTTCAAGGTTATTCGTTACTCCAGTGTAGAGTGTTCCATTCTTTTGATTGGACATCATATACACAAAGTACGATTTTAATTGCATGGTTGAGAATTTTTATATTTAGTACGAACTTTAGGAAGCTGATTGGATTCTTCTTCCGCTAAAGCGGAATCAGAATGACACCTTGTCAGCTTGTCATTCTAAGGGATCTTGCGACCGAGGAATCCAATAATATATGTATTGTTATACTGCGCCTAAAAGCAGGCACAAGTTTATTTTGCTTCCAACACCATCAACACTTCCCCTTTTTCAACCTTATCCCCCTTCCCCACCTCAATTTTTTTCACCGTCGCTTTTGCTGGAGATTTTATTTCGTTTTCCATTTTCATCGCTTCTAGAATCAATAATCCTGCTCCGGCGGTTACTTCATCTCCTGGAGCAACTTCAACTGCTACGATAAGTCCGGGCATGGGAGATTTTATGGTTATCTCTTTCGGCTGGTGGCTCTGCATCACCGAGATCAGCTCGCTCTGCTCATCCTGCACGGTTACAACAATGCGACAATGCTTTATCCAAACCTCGTACTCGGTATCCGAGAGCCTGTTAATAAGATAACGGTGGGTTTTGTTATTCTTGTCAATAAAGAAATCTGCATTGGTCCCATACCTAAAGCTATGGGCTGCCTGTTCACCATTTTGCTCAATGGTGAATACTTTGTTTTCAATATGGAGGAGGAGTTTATTCATAGGGAGCAGACCTTCAAGGTTTCTGAGACCTTGAAGGTCTTTACTGGTTAATTAGCGTAATAGCTCTTTCCTATTGAGTTTCCAGTTACTTATTTCATTCTTTAAAATAAGTTTTGCACTGCCATTCGTATCATGTTTTTGAACATAAGCGGCAGTAACTATTGCAGCAATTTCTTTCAAATCATCCGGGATAACAGTAATTTCTTCCTTCTTGAAATGTTTTTCAATAAAATGCGTGTCGAAATTACCTTCTCGAAATTCTTTATTCTTCATCAGCCACAAACAGAACGAAAGATTCGTTTCAATACCAAAGATTTCATATTCATACAATACACGTAACATTCTGTTTAATGCTTCGTTACGGGTATTTCCCCAAACTGTTACTTTAGAAATTAGAGGGTCGTAGTACGGCGTAATCTCGGAGCCAATTTCCACTCCCCTATCTTCCCTGACGCCTATACCCTGACCGGATGAAAGCCACTGGATCGTGCCTGTACATGGGAAGAAATCATTTTTAGGGTCTTCGGCATAGACGCGGCACTCAATGGAATTCCCCTGAAACGTAATCTCTTGTTGTGAAAACGGCAATTTTTTGCCTTCAGCGATTCTGATTTGCTCAGCTACAATGTCTATTCCAGTTCGGGCTTCCGTAACGGGATGCTCCACCTGCAAACGTGTATTCACCTCAAGAAAATAAAATTTGCCTTTAGAATCTAGTAGAAACTCAACTGTTGCGGCATTTATGTATTCTGCCTTTTTAATAAGTGAGATAGCTGCCGTAGTTATCTTATTTCTAAGCGTTTCGTCAACTACAGGTGAAGGAGATTCTTCCACTATTTTTTGATGCCTTCGCTGGATAGAACACTCTCGTTCTCCTAAGTGGATAACATTTCCATGCGAGTCTGCAAGTATTTGTACCTCTACATGCCGGGGATTTTCAATATATTTTTCAATAAAAATTCGAGGGTCGTCAAATGCAGAGGCAGCCTCTCCCTTCGCCTGATTAAGCTGACTTGAAAGTTCAGATTCAGCACGCACTACCCTCATACCCTTTCCTCCTCCCCCTCCTGCTGCCTTTAAGAGAATCGGATAACCGATTTCACTTGCAATGTGTTTAGCTTCGTTTACATCAACCACAGACTCAACAGTTCCCGGAGCTATCGGTACGCCAGCTGATTGCGCGAGCTTACGGGCAGCTGTTTTGTCGCCAAGGAGATTCATTGACTCAACCGATGGACCAACGAAAATGATTCCTTCGCGAGTTACGGCTTCAACAAAATCAGAATTTTCAGAAAGAAACCCATATCCCGGGTGAATTGCATCGGATGTGCTTTTCTTAGCAACTTCAATAATTTTACTAATATCTAAATAACTTGCCTTTGCTGGTGGATGACCGATAAGGTATGCCTCATCGGCATGAAAAACATGGGGAGCATTTTTATCTGCTTCGGAATATACAGCGACAGTCTTAATCCCCATTTCCTTGCATGTGCGCATGATACGGAGAGCAATTTCCCCCCTATTGGCGATAAGAAGCTTTTTTATCTGCCTACTCATGCTTAATTTGAATTATATTAAAACATAAGGGGATTGTTTCATCCTGCCAGAGCAAGATTCTTAATGATTTCGATAGCAGCATATTCAACTCAACTCCACAACAGTTACGCCAGCGCCACCTTCATTCCATTCGCCTAAGCGTGAGGATTTCACACGGGTATCAAATTTAAGATATTCTGTTACCCTCTTACGCAGAGCGCCGGTTCCTTTTCCATGAACTATATCCACTCTATGCAAGCCCGAAAGAATTGCTTCATCAATGAATTTATCTATCGCTTCAACTGCTTCATCTCCATACATACCGCGTAAATCTATTTCCCTTTTTACTTCGCGTTTTTCTTCAACTGATGCAGATGATCGAGAAGGCATTTGTTGTTTCTTTGCGTGTAGAATCTCTTTCTTTTTAACTTTAATTTTGAGGTCGCCGATTAATATAAGAAGCGTATCCTCATCAATAATGTCAAGAATTTCGCCGGTAGAATTAGAGCGTTTTAGACGTACCGGACTGCCTATCTCAAACTGAGAGGTCTCTTCCGGTTGTTCGTTTTCTAGCTCTGTATGCAAT
>SCUC01000269.1 GCA_004322375.1 Bacteroidota bacterium | reverse complement strand
ACCAACGGAGGGACAAGCTGGAAATTACAGCCTCTCGAAACGTTTAAAGACTTACAGTATATCAAATTTGCTGATGTAAATACCGGTTTAGCAATCGGCGATTTTGGCGCAATGCTCAAAACTACAAACGGCGGCTCTGCCTGGGCAAGAAAGAGCGGCGTGAGTAAAACAGAAATGGTTGCATCATACTTCCCGACAACTTCTATCGGTTATCAGGTTGGAGAGGGGGGATTTGTTATGAAAACAACAAATGGCGGCTATACCTGGGAGGATAAAAGAAACAATATAGACCTTTCTGAATATTATTGGTTGTACTCTCTTACATTCCTGAACGATCAAGTCGGATGGGTTGTTGGCGAAAGTTCCTACATTGCAAAAACTGTGAACGGTGGGAACGGTTGGTCTGTTTTATCTTCCGGATTGGGAGAAGATGCCGAATTTAATACTTTCTATTCAATCTTCTTTATTGATAATTTGAGAGGTTGGATTACAGGTGATTATGGTCTCTTGATGAAGTCAGTCAATGGAGGTTCAGCCTGGGAAGTTGAAACGACGAATGTTGACGTAACATTAAATGAAGTAAAATTTATCAACCAAAATATTGGTTGGGCTGTCGGAGATTTCGGTACGATTATCAAATCAACTGATGGCGGCGTGCATTGGTTTGAGCAGAATTCAGGAACGGGAAATACATTCTATGCGCTCGATATTGTTGACCAGAATACTGTTTTTGCCTGTGCTGATTATGGTACGATTGTCTATACGGTTGATGGTGGAAACACATGGCAAGTGCATTCAAATGAGGAAATATTTGAAAGTTTTAAGGATATAGCAGCGTTCACGAAACAGAACGTTTGGGCTGTTGGGGAAGAAGGTATCATTTACGGCTCAACGAATGGCGGCATTACATGGCAAATACAACAACGCGAGAAATTTTATGAACTAAAAAATGTTCAGGCTATCCCTGTTTCATCGGGAGCGTTTCTTATTGCCTGTGGAGAAGGAAACACGGTGCTTACATCTGCCGTATCACCTCTCCCACTACGAAAATGGACCGGCGCCACAGATTCGCTCTGGACAAATGCCGCGAACTGGACCCCAAATGGAACGCCTCAAATGTATGATAGCGTCTATATTCCTTCTTCTTCCCGTCGTCCAACAATGCGACACGCAACACAGAGAATTAATGTCGCTTCACTGCATGTTGGAACCGGGGGGAGTCTTTATATTGGTTCTGGAATTTCCGAATTAGTTGTTTCCGGTGGCGTTTTGCTTAATGGGGGACTTGATGTTGAGACCAATACTCGCACCGATTTCTCTGTTGGCGGTGGGTTTATAATCAATAATGGGGTTTTCAATCAAGGCAATTCTCCGGTTACTCTCACAGGCAGCGGTAAATTGAAGGGAACTTTCACAACGCTTGTTCTTGCTGAGTCTTCAAAAATCGTAACAGGCGGGAATGTGGCAATCACCGGCTCAATATTCTTAAATTCAATTTTAACGGGAAGTAGTTCCGATACCATTTCTATCACGACAACCGATACTCTCGCTATTCAAGGATTGGGTACTATTGAAGGAGGGACGGTGAAACGTGCCATAGCGTCGAATTCAACTGCGGCTTACAGATTTGGCAGTCCCGCGACTACTGTTCAATTCTATCCGGGGGGAACAATTCCTACTCATGTGATGTTGACTTCATTTCCGAATTATTTGTCTCCCGGCTTTTCCGATTCACTCTTTGTGCGACGCTATTATGTGGGGAAGACACTCGGAGGCAGTAATTTTAAAGCTAAGGTATTTCTGGCATTTACCGAGGATGAAACGTACCTGTTTCCAGTAGAAGTAGGGTTCTTCATTGATTCCAGCGGCCTGTTAATTAATTTAGGAAGCAGTGATTTTATTGATAACGATGAATTAGCCACAGGTCTAGATTCGGTAAGTAACTTCACGACATGGTATCTTGGCGATCTTTATTATTATCCGAAACCCCCCTTAGAATTTTCAGCAACGCTCAAGATAACTGATAATGGCGCGCAGAGCGACTCGTTATTGTACGGGTCTCTCAAAAATGCTACCAATGGCATAGACCCGGATTATAACGAAGCTCCCCTGGGCGCTAAACCTCCCGCAGGTACGTTTGATGCGCGCTGGGTATTACCGACAAATGTAGAATCCAAAATTGATTTTCGTCCGTTTGTGGAAGGCGCGCAAGTGCAAAATATCTTTACCTGCAATTTCCAGCCCGGACCCGGCGGCTATCCCGTTCAACTATCATGGAATTTTGAATCTACATCGTGGGGTAAGCTCTTTTTACGTGATGAAGCTACGCAGGGAAGCAAGTTCAATGTCAATATGAAAGCACAATCTTCGCTCGTTATCTCCGATACTTCGGTGAAGAGCGTGCAGATTGTGCAGGATGCTCCGTTTAATATAAACGTTCAGCAAAATTGGAATATTGTTTCGATGCCTGTTACTCCCGTTACAAGCTCCCAAAAATTGTATGTGTTCCCCATGGCTGCTTCTCAAGCGTTTTATTTTAACAACGGCTACTTCCCGGCAGATTCTTTTACGAATGGAAGAGGGTACTGGCTTAAATTTCATAAAGCTCAGTCGGTAGGATTGGAAGGGAACACACGCATTTTGGATACGTTTAATGTCAACAATGGCTGGAATATGATCGGTTCGATATCGTCTCCCGTACCGACAAGCAGCATCACTCAAATTCCCTCTGCAATTGTGGCAAGTCAGTATTTCGAATATATCAATGGGTACATTCCTGACGACTCGATAAAACCGGGCAAGGGATATTGGGTAAGAACAAGTCAGGCGGGAAAGCTTCGTTTTGCTGCTTCAGGATTTGACAAACATGATGGTGATGGCGCCATGCCTGATTGGAATACATTCAGCAGGGTAGTCATTCGCGATGGAAACGGCGGTAACCAGCCGCTTTACTTCGGAGAAAAACAACGCTTGCTAGTCCCGCTTTCATGGTGCGAGCTTCCTCCATTGCCGCCGTCAGGCAGCTTCGATGCGCGGTTTAGTTCAAACAGGATGTTTGAGCCAATGAATAACGAAAAAGAAAATAAATTTCGTGTTTCCATTCACTCTGAAAAATATCCGGTCACTATCCGGTGTGAGGGAGTTGGTAATGATGTTCAGTTTGTCAATGTAACTGATGCAAAACGCGGAACCAGCCTTGGCATTGTTTCTGCCGATGGAAAATCGGTCGTTACGATTTCCAACCCTGCTATTTCGGAAATAGAGCTTTCGGTAAAATCAGGCGTCGCAATCCCGAAGGTATTCTCTCTTGAACAGAACTATCCCAATCCGTTCAATCCCTCTACGAATATTCAATTCAATCTTCCTGAACCTGCAATCGTAAGCTTACAAATCTATAATATCTTAGGTCAACAGGTTTCAGCCTTGATTGACAATACCTCGTATAGTCCCGGAAGCCACATAACAACCTGGGATGCCTCCGCTTTTGCTTCGGGCATGTATTTTTATAGAATCATCGCTCAAAAGCCGGAGAACGGTGAGATTGTTTTCCAACAGGTCAAAAAGTTGGTGCTGGTGAAGTAACAATATGTTGTTTTCTGGAAGCCCGGACGGAAACTGTTATTTCGGGTAGGTCTATAAAACGTGGTTTTAACTTTATTGGGAATGAGCTATTTCACCCTTTCAGGGTTCTGATATTAATTTTTTAATGTCCTATAATAGTTCCACCCTTTTCGGGGTTGAATAGCCAATCCAGAAGGGATGACATTATTGTAGCATGGTTCTGTTTGAACTTTGTTCATTAAAAAAATAGTTGTATTTTATTCCACTCTAATAGCCGCAGTATCAATTCTTAATAAACAGGTAAATCAGTATGTGGAGATATTTTGATTTCCGAATCACACTAATCATTCTTGTTGTTCTTGTCATTGTTGGTTGTAGCGAAAAAGCTCAGGTTCTTGTTCCCCAAAGTAAAAGCAGCTCGTTTAGCGATAAGCTTGAACGGGATTCCCTCACTGCCGCCATGCCATATACTTCTATTAGGTTTGACCTTCCTGAAAATGCTTATGTCTCCTTGAAAATTTATAATTCTCGAAGAAGGCAGGTAGCGAATTTAATTGATAATGAATATTTTGGTCAGCCCGGTTATTATCAGGTAGGCTTTAACGCAAGTAACCTCGGGTCAGGGACGTATTATTATCATCTAGTAGCAGGGCGTACTATACGTGATAGAGAAGTTTCAGATATCATGTACCAAAGTATGAAAAAAATGCTGCTCGTGAAATAGCTTCCTAATGTATATTGTCTAACAACAGGAGTTCTATGGTCAAGTACATATCGCTTATCATCCTATCGTTGTTCTTTGAGCTAACCATGCTTTACTCTCAGTCCGGCAGTGAGGCAGTTCCCTTTTTACTCAATTCACCCTCTGCAGAATTCAGCGCGATGGGTGAAGCTACAATTGCCGTAGAATCGGATAATCCCTTTGCGTTATTTTGGAATCCCGCTCATCTAGGCATTCAAAGTTTGAACAACACAGGCAACGTCGGCATTTCGAACAGCTCGTTCTCACCTGCATACCTTTCGGGGGAAATTTCATATACAACAAGAGTCTATAAAGGCGGAAT
>SCUC01000268.1 GCA_004322375.1 Bacteroidota bacterium | reverse complement strand
CTATTTTTCTTTGTCCCGCCAAATATTGAGCTGTTAAAGAAGAAACGAGTCCGGGGTCCTTCTTCTTTTTTCCTTTTGCATTTCCGTCTTTGACGAGATTCGACTTCGTCGGTTGAATTTTGAATTGAGCTGACGCTCCTGCGGCAACTAACAGACCTCCGTGTTCCCCCGCCCCCGGTCCCAAATCAACAACGAAATCTGCGCTCTCTATCATCTCCTTATCATGCTCAACGACAATGACAGTATTTCCCAAATCGCGCAAATGCTTGAGTGAATCTATCAGCTTAATATTATCCCGCTGGTGAAGACCGATGCTCGGTTCATCGAGAATGTACAGCACTCCTACAAGCTGAGAGCCTATTTGCGTTGCAAGCCTGATGCGTTGAGATTCTCCCCCGGAAAGTGTTCGCGCTGAACGGTCTAACGTCAGGTAATCCAAGCCCACATTTAAGAGAAACTGCAATCGTGTTGTAATTTCATTAATTATTTGATGCGCTATTTCGTTTTGCCGCTCGGTTAATTGCAACCGAGAAATTAATCGCTCCGCGTCGCGAAGAGATTTCTGAACGACATCATACATGTTGTATGATTGGTTGCCGCGAACGTCAATCAATTTCACAGCCATGCTTTCTTTTTTCAGGCGAGCGCCGTTGCATGTCGCGCACACAGTGCGACTCATAAACGATTCGACCCATTCACGGATTGTGCTGGTCGCCGCTTCTTCTACATACCGCCGCAACCCTGCAAGCAACCCGTTATACCGATGCCTGTACGTTACCGAACGACCATTTGACGTTGTATAAAGAATGTCTAGCTTCTCATCTCCCGAACCATAGAGAATAATGTCCCGAATTTTCTTCGGTAATTTTTTGATAGGCGTGTCAAAATCAAAATCGAATTTTTTTGCCACTGCGCGAAGCTGGCTCCACAGCCAGGTTTCTCTCGGTTTTCCCATCGGTTCGAGTCCCCCTTCTGCAATTGTCAAAGAATCATCGGGGATAATCAAGTCAATATCAAATTCACGTGTTTCACCCAACCCGTTGCATTCAGGACACGCCCCAAACGGAGAATTAAACGAGAAAGAGTTTGGAGCCAGTTCATCGTAGCTGATTCCGCAGCGCAGGCAGGCAAGGTGCTGGCTGTATAAGTTATCCTCTTTTCCATCGTTGATGATTACTGCGCCATCACCAAGAGCGAGCGCACTTTCGATGGATTCGGCAACGCGCGAACGCATGTCCTCTTGAACAACTATACGGTCAACAACAACTTCAATGTTATGAATTTTATATCTCTGAACCTGCATGCCTTCCGAAATTTCTTTTACTGCGCCGTCAACGCGGACTCTCAGGTATCCATCCTTCAAAATTTCTTCAAATAATTCACGGTAATGACCTTTTCTTCCTTTCACAACGGGAGCAAGAACGAGAATCTTCGTTCCCGTTTTCATCTCCATGACGGCGTCAATGATTTGGTCAACGGACTGTTTTTGTACAGGCTGGTTGCAATTGTAGCAGAACTGCGTTCCCACACGAGCAAACAACAACCTCAAATAATCATAAATCTCCGTCACGGTGCCTACCGTGGAGCGGGGATTGTGCGAAATTGACTTTTGCTCGATTGAAATGCATGGGCTGAGTCCTTCGATGTAATCCACATCAGGACGTTCCATCACTCCAAGGAATTGGCGAGCATACGCTGAGAGGCTTTCAACATATCGTCGCTGTCCTTCAGCATAAATTGTATCGAAAGCAAGGCTCGATTTCCCGGAACCGGAAAGTCCGGTAATAACGGTAAGCTTCTCCCTTGGCATTTCCACGTCAATGTTTTTTAGATTGTGGACACGCGTGCCTTTGACGATAAGATTGTTTTGCTGCATCAAACGTTATTGATGATATAAAATGGGTTTCTCAAAAATTAGTGCCTGTCATTCAGAAGTACATCAATAGCTTGCATTGCTATTCACGTTGATGTCATTGTATGTGGGGCTACGCGCTTTACCTCGACCGTCCCGCCAACGTGCATCTGATTTTCAAGGTTTCGTTTTACCCTTCCCTCTACGAGCCGTAGGCTACAAAGTAGGAAGGGATAGGGATGGGTAAAAGGAATGAAAACGCCACTTTCAGTCTTCTACTGCAATCAGAAAACACATGTCATTAACAGCGAAGCGAATCCGCCCCAGGGAGAACTTCTTCCTGACTATAATTACCCCAACCGCATTCGCTTATTGAGGTAATGAATCAATGCAGTATCAAAAGGCATTGCGGTATCGAGTAGCACATAATCTATATTATGCTCGCGGCATTCTCGCTTATACGTATCGAGGAACGTTTTCATGGATTGCTGGTACGCCTTCTGAATATGCCAGGGCTGCGTCGTCAATTCTTCGTTCGTTTCTAAATCCTTAAACACGGCATCCCTGCCAAACGCGAAGCTTCGCTCTAACGGGTCTAACACCTGCATGACAATGACTTCGTTTTTCTTGTGCCTGAAATGCTTCAGCGCGCTCATTACGCCTGCCGGGTCATCAAACAGGTCGCTGAGAATTACTACTAAACCTCTACGCTTAATCCGTTCTGCAATATTATGCAACGATTCCGCCGTACCTGTTTTATTTCCTGCACTAGTTAGCTCTAGCTGCTTGAGAATTTGTTTCAGGTACGATTTTGTAGCGTGGGGAGGCATGTAGGTGCGCACAACTTCATCATAAACTGTTAACCCCACCGCGTCGCGTTGTTGAATCATCAATTGAGCAAGCGCGGCAGTAATATAGCAGGAATAGTCTAATTTGGTCAAGCGCCCTTCCGAGCTAAACGCCATCGAACGGCTTGAATCAAGAATAAGATATGCTTTTAGATTGGTCTCTTCTTCAAATTGCTTGATATAATATCTATCTGTTCTGCCGTAAATTTTCCAATCCATGTGCTTGATTTCATCTCCCGGCATGTACTGCCGATGCTCCGCGAACTCAACACTGAATCCGTGATACGGGCTTTTATGCAATCCCGTGATAAACCCTTCCACTACAAGCCGCGCAACCAGTTCCATGTTGGCAAGCTTGGCAACCACTTCCGGTTGTAGATATTTTCTTTGACTTTGCCCGGATTCTATCACTACTGTTTCTTTCCTTCGTTTCCCGGTTGCCCGGCAATATGCGTTGTGGTATCTTTCTGCAACAACTCAACCGGGTCTTTGCCCATTGTCTCCAGCTCGAACTTTGCAGATGCGACTAATTCATGGTTAGGATACTTTTGCATGAACTCTTGATAAATTTCTTTAGCCATATCATGCCTCTTCATATCGTTATTGTAGAGAAACCCGGCAAGGAACAAACAGGTCGGCGCATCATGACTATTTGGAAAAAGCGAATTGAATTTCCTGTATGCCTCAGCGGCTTTTGGAATATCGCGTAGCTCGTTATTGTAAATCAGGGCAATACGATACTGGGAACTTTCAGCAAGAGCGCTTTGGGAGTCGTTCTCTACAATTTTAGCATACCGTTCCAGCGCGACAGGAAAATTTTTCTGACTCTCCGCTTCCTTCGCCTCGTTGAACAAATCATCGTTCGAGGGTGAACACCCTGCGATAAAAAACAGAGTGGAAATAACAAATAAAATATTTTTCATTTTTTTTGTACGTTAGTGAATTTCTTATTCAATTGATTGATGAAAACAACCCATTTTAAAAAATCGTTATACCAATAGCAAAAAGTTTTTCCACATTGGAATCGCAATTGCTTTTTAATGACCATTAAAAAGTGTGTTTGTCATTCCCGCGAAAGCGGGAATCCAATCATTCTTTCGGTTTCTACAGGTAATGATTGGATACCTGCCCGTCTTTGACGAGGTTCGCCAAAGGCGACCTTCGCAGGTATGACAGCACGGCTTTTATGGCTACTTGTATTAATAATACCAGCAAATACTTTTCCGGTTTACCCTGTTTTCTCCATCACAGCAATGAAAAAACCATCTGTCGGGTAGCGATGGGGTAATATCCTGATAAAACCGTCGGGTTCAGATTGCAAACCAAGCTCTGTCATTCGTTCAACAGGCTGACGAAGAATGAACTCTTTCCTCGAAGAAAGAAATTCTAACACCACAGTCTCGTTTTCGGACTTAAACAATGAACAGGTGGCATAGACCAAATGACCACCCTGCTTGACAATATCAGCATTTTGTTCCAGAATTCCTTTTTGCTTCGAGGGATAGAGATCTACATGCGATTCTTTAAGACGCCATTTGATGTCGGGGCTCCGTCGTATTCTCCCAATGCCGCTGCAAGGAGCATCAACGAGAACAAGGTCTGCTGTACCTAACAATTCTTGCCTGTTCAAGGTTTCATTCGTTTGCAGTTCGATATTGTGAATTGCTGAGCGTCGGATGCGCGCGTCAAGCCCTTTCATGCGAATCATATCAACATCTACTGCAATTATCTTGCCGGTATCGTTCATCATCTCATTCAAATGAAGCGTTTTTCCCCCGCCTCCTGCGCACGCATCTATCACCAGCTCGTTCGGCTTAGGATGCGCGATGAGCGAAACTAACTGGCTTCCCTCATCCTGAAATTCATACAACCCCTCTTTAAAGGCAGACGATGCCATCCGGTCATATCGTTTTTCAGCAATCAAGCCAGCCGGAGAATGTTCAGTGGGCGTTGTCGCGACCCCTTCATTGAGCAACCGTTGTTGACATTCCTTTCTTGAAATCTTGTGCAAATTCACGCGCAGTGTTATTCGCGCCATCTTGTTTAATCCCTGAAGCAGCGCCTCTGTTTCGTTACTATACTGCTCGTACAGGCGGCGTACCATCCAATCCGGAAAAGAATGCTTGATACCATACCGCTCGACTATATCCGCAGAATTGCCGACATCCTTTGCGTGTTCATTCAGCCACTGCTGATACACAGAAAGCTCAACACCGGGATAATGATTGCCCCATACATCGGCAAGCCCCTTTAGGATTTCATCGAATGGTTGCTCAGCAGCCATGTACGCGTGCGCGATAAATAGGGGTAAAAATCGTTCTTTACCGGATGGAAGCATTTGGTCATGAGAGTGTGATGAATAAAACTCCTTCGCAACAGCTTGAATGTATCTCCAGTTTCGCTGCATACCGAACACTGCGGCGCGGATTTTCGCCCTATCTCTCGACCCTAAATAATGCCGCTCCTTAAAAAAGCTCCAGGCTATTTTATCAACGGGAGTTGTGTTGTTCTCTACAATCTCGCAAAGCTCAAGAACATGTCCTACAATTGAGGCGAGCTTCATACCGTAATAATTGGTTCAATCATTTGTTCTGTAATATATGCACGCGCCATGCGCGGCGTGTTGTATGCAACGCCGACTTCCCCTTTGTTATTCATGACGATGACGCCGCCATAGCCATCAACTTTTCGTTTTAATAAATCAACGCCCTTTGTAGCCGCTTTGTGAATATCTCCCCCGTTTTGTTCTAAAAAATCAATCACTGTTTTTGCCATCACGATTTTCATCATCGCTTCCCCCCATCCTGTTGTGGAAACGCCTCCGATTTCATTATCAGCATACGTCCCGCAGCCGATGAGAGGAGAATCTCCTACTCTCCCCGGATGTTTGTTAAATGTACCGCCGGTAGAGGTACCGACACAAATATCGCCGTTAGTATCCATAGCAACAGCTCCGACTGTGTCACTCGGTTGATTTGATTTCTTGAAGGCATCCTTTGTCGAAAAATCATGAGATGCCTGAAAAGCTTTCCACTTGTTCAATTCACGCTGTGATATTAGCTCCTTATGCGAACAAAGGCTCATTCCTTGCTCTAGCGCGAAATTTTCCGCGCCTGCACCAACCAATAAAATATGCTCGCTTTGTTCCATAATCTTTCGAGCTAAGGAAATAGGGTTTTTTACATGGTGAACCGCTGCCACTGCTCCGCACCGGAGCGTTTTTCCATTCATCATGCTGGCATCCAGTTCAATTCTTCCATCAGCGTTAAGATGCGAACCTTTTCCTGCGTCGAACGTTCCGTCATCTTCAAGTGAACTGACAACTTTTTCAACTGTGTCAACGGCGTTTGCGCCGGATTTCAGCATACGCCAGCCTATAGTCAGCGCAGTTGTTATTCCATTAGTATGTGCTTCAATTTCTTGTTCGGGTATATCCCAAGCTCCCCCATGAATGATGAGTGATAACATGAACTATTTCACTTTCTTCATAAATTATGTTAAAAATAAGAATTTTTGGTAAGGTGTGCAACGATATCGCCTGACTACTTATGCGCTTTTTGATAGGATTACTTGAATGTTTATTACATCAAAGTTCGAGAATTGAGGAACGGAGAAGCAGAAGTGTAAAGAAGAAAACTCCTTTTGTTTCATCTATTTTGCCACTTTGCACAGTTAAGGCATCATTACTCCACTACAGCATTACTCAACTACTCAAAATCTCAACTACTTCCTCACAAACTCAATCAACCCCCGCTTATCCAGCACCACTTCGATTGTATCACCTTCTCCAAACTCTCCTGCAATTAATTTTTCCGATAGCTTATTGACAATGTGGTTCTGGATGACTCGTTTGAGCGGTCTCGCGCCTAGCGTTGGGTCGTAGCCCAGCTTGGCGAGCCAGTCTTTCGCTTCTGCGGTAAACTCCATCTTGATATTTTTTGCATCAAGCAACATTTGCACACGCTTGAGCTGAATCTCAACAATATGACGAAGCTCCTCCCCCCCAAGCAGCTTGAAGAGAATAATTTCATCAATTCGGTTCAAGAATTCCGGGCGAATAGACTGCCGGAGAATTTCAAACAATTGCACGCGCAGCTCTTCATAGATTACAGAGAGCGCGTCGTCGCTCACCTCCTGCTGCTCCATCAGCTTTTGCATGATGAGATGCGAGCCGAGATTCGAGGTCATTATAATAATCGTGTTCTTGAAATTGACTGTCCGTCCTTTGCTATCGGTAAGCCTCCCTTCATCCAGCACCTGCAGCAGCACGTTGAAGACTTCGGGGTGAGCCTTTTCAATTTCATCGAGCAGAATAACCGAGTAGGGCTTTCGCCTGACTGCTTCCGTCAGCTGTCCCCCTTCCTCGTAGCCGACATATCCGGGCGGAGCGCCGATAAGCCGCGATACGGAGAATTTCTCCATGTACTCGCTCATATCAATACGCACAAGCGCGTTTTCATCATTGAATAAAAACTCTGCAAGCGCGCGGGCAAGCTCGGTTTTTCCGACGCCGGTACTGCCGAGGAAAATAAAGGAGCCAATCGGTCTCTTTTCATCCTGCAAGCCTGCGCGGTTGCGGCGGATTGCATCGGCAACGGCGCGCACCGCTTCCTCCTGCCCGATAACGCGCTCGTGTAAGCGGTCTTCAAGATGCAGCAACTTGGTTCGTTCGCTTTCTAACATACGGCTTACGGGAATGCCCGTCCACTTCGCGACTATTTCCGCGATGTCTTCCGCATCAACTTCCTCTTTCAACATTTTTTTATCGCGCTGGATAACCGCAAGCTTCTCCGATGCCTCTTTCAGCTTCTTTTCCAACGAAGCAATCACGCCGTAACGGATTTCTGCAACTTTCGCGAGGTCGCCCTCGCGCTCTTTCTTTTCAGCATCGGTTCTGGCGTTCTCAATTTCCTCCTTCATTTTCCTGATGGATTGAATAAACTCCTTCTCATTTTGCCAATGCGCTTTCAGCTCGGAACGCTGCTGGTTCAGCTCGGCTAATTCTTTTGCAATAACCTCAAGCCGTTCCTTCGAAGCTTCGTCTTTTTCGCGTTTGATGGCTTCCTTTTCAATCTCAAGCTGCTTTATTCTTCGCTCGACGTCGTCTAATTCTTCCGGCAGCGAGTCAATTTCAATACGAAGCTTGGATGCCGACTCATCAACTAAATCAATCGCCTTGTCCGGCAAGAAACGGTCGCTGATGTAGCGGTGGCTCAGTTGCGCCGCCGCGACAATCGCGCCATCCGTGATTCGCACGCCATGATGCACCTCATAGCGTTCCTTTAACCCGCGCAAAATAGAAATGGTATCCTCAACAGTCGGCTCGTCAATCAGCACGGGCTGGAAACGCCGTTCAAGCGCGGGGTCTTTTTCGATGTGCTTCCTGTATTCATCAATTGTCGTTGCGCCGATTGCGCGCAAATCTCCGCGTGAAAGAGCTGGCTTGAGCATGTTTGCAGCATCTACAGCTCCCTGCGCCGCCCCCGCGCCGACAAGCGTATGCAATTCATCAATGAAAAGAATTATTTCTCCCTGAGATTCTGTCACTTCCTTCAGCACCGCTTTGAGCCGTTCTTCAAATTGTCCGCGAAAGCTGGTGCCTGCGACAAGGCTTCCCATATCCAGCGCGATGATGCGTTTTGTTTTGAGATTTTCCGGCACATCTCCCTGTATAATACGGTGCGCGATGCCTTCGGCAATTGCGGTTTTGCCTACGCCCGGCTCTCCAATAAGCACGGGATTGTTTTTCGTGCGGCGTGAAAGCACTTGCAGCACTCTGCGGATTTCTTCATCACGCCCGATGACGGGGTCGAGCTTGCCACGGCGGGCTAATTCGTTCAGGTCGCGCCCGAAACGCTCCAGCGATTGGTATTTTTCTTCAGGCGTTTGGTCGGTTACACGCTGTGTGCCTCGAACGTCTTTCAACGCTTTGTAGATGTTTTCCTTCGTTACCCCCTGGTCGCGCAACAGCTTCCCTCCCGCCGATTTCGCTGAGACTAACGCGAGCAATAAATGCTCTGTGCTGACGTATTCATCTTTCAACGAGCTTGCCTCCTTGAGCGCAACATCAAACAGCTCATTTAACGCCTGACCTAAAAATTGATTGCCAACACCCGCGCCAGTTACCTTTGGCAATTTCTCTAATGCCTCACCGATTTTAATTTTAATGTAATCAACATTGCTACCCAGCTTTTGCAAGATGGGAACAACTAATCCTTCTGTATCCTGTACTAACGCTGCAAGTAAATGTTCCGGCTCGATAGCCTGGTTGCCATAGCTCTGCGCAATCTCCTGCGCGTTTTGCACAGCTTCCTGTGATTTTATGGTGAATTTGTTGAAGTTCATTCTTCAGTTTCCTGTTCCGGTTTTCTGTTTATTGTTTTTTGTTTGTAGTTTTCGGTACTTTGTACTTGGTACTTGGTACTTCGTTTTCTGCTCTTTGCTCTTTGCTCTTTGCTCACCGCCCACCGCTCACTTCTCACCCTCCCCACTCTCCTGTTCCTCCATCTTCTTTCCCGCCTGCTCCTCCATTACGTATTCGATTGCATCCTGTTTGTCTTTTGTTTGAAAATCATGAAACGCCGTGAGTGTTGCTATGCCGCTCCCGCCGCGCCACGAGACCCAACGTTTTTTTGTTGCGTAGATGAGGAAGGCGACTACGACAATTAAAATTAATATTGTCCAGATGTAGGTTGGCATTATAATGTTGTTTTATCAACCCTCACAAAGCCTTGTTGATATCCTTCATTGCCCATGATATTTATTTGAGAGTACTTAGTACCTTCAATATCTTGAAAATGAATTTGTACATAGAATCTCTGTTTTTGATATT
>SCUC01000267.1 GCA_004322375.1 Bacteroidota bacterium | reverse complement strand
GCCTGGTTCAATCCTAACCGTGAGCGTCTCGATACCTTGTCACCACTTATTCAGATTAGTGGTTTTCAGGTCAACAATATAGACGCTGAATTGAGGGATGGGCAAGAATTTCCTTACGACCAAAAAAATATGAAATTTGATTTTGTAGGAATAAGCTACAGGAGTGAAAACAGGATTCATTACCGTTACCGGTTGTTGCCCGGTGAAAAGGAATGGCTCTCTCCGACCTCTGAGCGGTCTGTGACGTATCGCTCGCTCGCTCCGGGAACTTATACTTTTCAAGTTCTTTGTATATCATCTGAAGGAATCGAAAGCACAAGCCCTGCGCACCTGACAGTTACAATTTTAAGACCATACTGGCAAGCACTCTGGTTTCAAGGAGGGATAGTTATTGTTTTTGGCGGAATTATTTATGTATTGTACCGTTACCGTCTTTTTAAAGCGATAGAAATGGAGCGACTGCGTACCCGTCTTGCATCGGATTTGCATGATGAAATTGCCTCGAACTTGAGCAGCATTGCCATGTATAGTAAAATCATCCAGGATGTAAGTTACCGTGAACATGAGAAGCGTGAATTAATGGAACGCATCTCCGAGCTTTCGCAACAATCTGTTGACGCGATTCGGGATATTATCTGGGCAATAGATCCCCGGACAGAGACGTTGTATGATTTGCTGATTCGCCTTAAAGATTTTCTTACACCAAGCTGCCATGCAAAAAATATTCAGGCTCACGTTGATATTCCTTTACGGGAAATATTGCCCCCGACAAATTTATCGCCACAACGAAGGAAAAATCTCTGGTTATTTTTAAAGGAAGCGTTGAATAATTCAGTCAAACATTCAGAATGCACCGAGCTGTGGTTGATGTGTTCATACCAATCGGGGAAATGTTCGGTAGAGATAAAAGATAATGGTAAGGGATTTGATACTACGCACAAAGGGGAAGGGAAAGGACTAAAGACAATGAGAATGAGATGTGAGGCGTTAGAGGGAATGCTGGAGATTACTTCGCAGCCGGATATGGGAACGAAGGTAAAGATTGTTGTGGAAATCTAAGAGATGTAACGATACAAGATGTAAGGCGGGGGCGTGCCACTCACGTAAAGACGCGAAGACCCAAAGAGTGCAACGAAATAGTACATTCTGCCTATTGACTGAAATGTTGATATTCCCGATATTAGAAATGTAAAAGAAACATTTGAAAAACCTATAGGCTTTTCAAAGGCTATCAAAGTATGAACTGGTATTACCATATAAGCAAGCAATGCCGATAAAAGTTGCATTAGTAGAAGATAATATAGATTACAGAACGGGAACATCGTTAGTTTTACGACATTCTACACAATGCTTGATGGTGGGAACGTATGAAAAAGCAGAGGACTTGATAAGTGAATTCGATGAGATTCTCCCGGATGTAGTGCTTATGGATATCGGATTGCCCGGTATGAACGGAGTGGAGGCTTCGAGGCAGTTGAAAAATTGTTACCCGAATGTTCAAATCGTGATTCTTTCAGTTTTTGAAGATGATGAGAATGTGTTTAAGGCAATTTGCGCTGGCGCGAGCGGCTATTTGAAAAAGCCGGTAATGCCGGAGAGGTTAGTAGGAGCAGTTGAGGACGCATATTCTGGGGGTACCCCCATGTCTCCCAAGATTGCCCGAAAAGTGCTAGATATGTTCAAATCATTTGCACCAACTGCAAGAAAGGATTATTCTCTTTCTGAGCGGGAAAAGGAGGTTCTTAAATTGCTGGTTGACGGTGATGATTACAAAATAATCGCTGAAAAGCTTTTTATTAGCGTGCACACGGTCAGAGCCCACATACGGAGTATCTATGACAAATTGCACGTGCATTCAAAGTCGCAAGCGGTGTCAAAAGCATTGAGAGAACAGATAATTCACTCGTAATTATTAGAGGGTGAAATTATTGAATTTGACGATAAAATAATTGGAGCTTTCAGTTGGCAATTTGAATCAATTATTATAAAAATCCCCCATTTGTGCTATTGACTATGTCATAATATTTCGGTAATATAGCGTTTGCTATAAATCTATTAGTGCAGTCGTTTCAATAATGTATTCGAGTTGACCGTTATAATCAGTCATGTAAATGAACCTGATGATTCGGTTTGATTTTGTGAGTTTCAGTTAGCCCATGACTTAAGTTGTGGGCTGCTAAATTTGTAATTATAGAAATCGTTTTAATGATTCCTATAAAATGGTCAACTTGGGTAATGTAAATCTAATCATTAGTTCATTTATTAAATTAAGTAGGGTATCTCTATGCGACAGGGTACAGTGAGGTTTTTTCAAGCTGTTGTATCTTCTCATTTCTTTTTCATTTTCGGTGCGTTATTCCTCCTTTGTGGTTTAGCCTCTGAGCAGGCATACGCGACAGCAAATTATGTCTATCATGAGCGCACCGTGAACGATCCCGGCTGTGGTGGACAGTATGTCAGCACACTCAATCCATCTTCAGCCGATGCGGTTACAATTAGATTTAAGGTGGAGTATCAATATTACACAACAAATGCAGCGTTATATTACACAACCGACGGTTCAAATCCATCGGGAGCGTTTGGCTCTGCGACTGGCACAACGCAAGTTATTAACGCGAATTGGGTGTGTATTTTTAATGCAGGAAACAATGTTGACGTGTGGGAAGCAACCATTCCTGCTCAGCAAGGCGGCAAAACAGTAAAATATATCATCAGCTCATGGCACTCCGGCGGCGGCGCAGAGATATTTGCTAACAGCGGGGAGTTTATCAGCCCATTTACTACATCCTCACAAGCGACACAATTTTCTTATACTGTTACCTGCCCTACGATTACGTTCAATGAGACAACGTTATCAAACGGGATAGTAGGTACCTTGTATAATCACTTGTTCACGGTGAGTGGTGGAACACCGAGTCATACGTTTGCAGTAACAGCCGGCGCGCTTCCTGCCGGGTTATCGCTAACACCTGGCGGTTCTCTCGATGGAACTCCTACAACAGCAGGAACATACAACTTCACGGTCACGGCGACCGATGCGAATGGTTGCACGGGAGAACAGGCGTATTCCCTTATTATCAATGAGCCACCGCTTGCAGTAAAGAGCATCACTCCTTCACAAAACGCATCCAACATCAGTAAGTCAAGCAGCATTACCGTAACGTTTAATAAAGCGGTAAATACAGGAACACTTATAGCAAGTAACATTGTCATTGGCGGTCCGCTTTCAGGAAGGCATTTTGGTTCTATTACATTATTGGGAGATACAGGATTTGTATTCAATCCTGATGAAGATTTTGAGGACGCAGAGAATATTAATGTTACGATAACCAAAAATGTTCAGGCAGGGAGCGGAGAATATTTAACGAACGGGTATCATTCTCTCTTTACCGTTCAAGCGCAAGCGGGTACGGGTGGATTTGTTCTCAATAATTTGTATCCGATGAATACCGGCATGCAGGGTATTACCTCCGGTGATTGGGACAATGACGGAGATATTGATCTTGCGGTACCGGTTAACAGCTCTGACCACAGATTATATGTTATGTACAATGACGGAACCGGTCATTTTTTCAAACAAGAAACATTGTATGTAGCTTCATCTCTTTGGAGAGTTCGAAGCGGCGACTTGGATAACGATGGAGACCTCGATATAGTCGGGAACTGTAATACTAATTATGGAGGTCCGGGAGAATCATTTATTTATACATTCCTCAATGATGGGGTTGGGAATTTCACGCTCTCTGCCGACCGCATAGCAGATGTCGGCGGAGTCCCTTGGGATATGGATTTAGGCGATCTTGATGGCGACGGAGATTTAGATATTCTTCTTCCATGTTACAACTCGAATACTGCCTCCGTACTGAAAAATAATGGTAGCGGCGGGTTTTCGCTGTACTCTCACTTCGGCTTAATCGGATACGGGTTAGTCGGAGACGCTAGCAAGTTAGCAGATTTGAATGGAGATGGTTATCTGGATGGTATAGTAGGAAATTCCGATCAACCGTTTGTCAGGTTTTTATATAATACAGGACAGGGAGATTTTACGCAAGATACTGCAAGTCTTCCCGGGACACATAATTTCCCTGCTCTTGTTAACGCGGGTGATTTTAACAGTGATGGAATCGTTGAAGTGATTGCCGGCGGAATGTATGCAGGTTATAATGCATTGTTGACAAATGATGGCTATGGGAATTTCACGTTCGGTTTTGATTTAAGTAATGGTGGCAATAAATCGGTTGTAACGGATGTTGATGGTGATGGCGACCTCGATTTTGTACCGACACATGGTAATTACAATATCGGTGTTTATAAAAATAATGGCGCCGCGAGTTTTCCGGATTTTAACCTGTACGGACACGGAGGCGCGGATCCTTTCGGAATTACTTTTGCTGACTTAGACGGTGATGGAGATCCGGATTTAGCGACTGGAAATTACAGTTCACCAAATGTTTCAGTGTTATTCAATGATTATGGGTGTCCTTCTATAGCTCTTGACCCGCCGTTATCTGTTCCGAACAGTACGGAGAATGCTTCGTATAGTCAAACATTTACAGTAACAGGAAGCGTTGAATCATTCAACTTCATCATTTCCAGTGGAACGCTTCCCCCGGGGCTAACCCTTACTTCTGCGGGTGTTCTTTCGGGAACAACTACAACACTTGGAACATATACATTCACAGTAACCGCAGTTCGCGGCAACGGTTGCAGCGCGTCAAAAACATACACGCTTGTTGTTGGTGAGCCGCCGATTGCGGTGGAAAGCACATCACCAACAAAGAATGCTCTTAACGTCAGCGTTTCATCAGATGTTGCAATTGAATTTAATAAGGCTTTGAATACAGGCTCTGTTACATCGTCAAGTTTTGTTGTCGAAGGTTCGTATTCCGGCAGATACAACGGAACAATAACGTTCTCCGGCGATACTGTGGCTTCCTTCGACCCCGTTGTAGAGTTTAGAAAAGGCGAACAAATTAGCGTGCGTCTTGCAAAGACTATTAAATCCGCAAGCGGTGATTCATTGCTTGCCGGATACCGTTTCTCGTTTACTGCTCAGGCAGTTGGCGGAACAGGATCGTTCACCCACACACAAAATATCACGCTGGGAACAAACGCAGTTGGCGGCACAGCGGCAGATTTAGATAATGACGGTGATATTGATCTCATTGCAGGAACATCAGCAGTTGATTCATTCACCATTATGCTGAACAACGGTTCTGGTGGTTTTACAAATTACAGACTTGCCGGAGGATCAGGAATTTTCGGAGAGGAACGTCATACGATAGTTGCTGATTTCGACGGCGATGGGGATCCGGATATACTTGCCGGCTTGAATCAAGGCTATACTACTGCCCAACTTGTAATGTATTTCAATGATGGTACAGGACATTTCCCGACAAGAGAATTTTCTCAAATGAATGGCTATGGATATAATTTAACCGTCGGTGATTGGGATGGAGATATGGATATTGACCTTGCGGTGTATTCGCCTACATATACCCAACCGCGTGTGGTTTTTCTTAAAAATGACGGTTCGGGAAACTTTACTGAAACTCTTTTTATTACTATGACCTGGGGTGACTACAACTATTCAGGAAACATTGTCAATTTCGATTATGATGGAGATGGAGATTTGGATGTTCTTTGCGGTAGCGGATACGGTTCTTACGTTGGCGTTTTTGTTAATGACGGGACAGGGAATTTTTCATCATCGCCGATGTACCGGGGAAGCAATCCCAAACTTATCTATAATGCGGATTTTGATAATGACGAAGATATTGACCTCGCTGTTCTTCATACAGTTACCTATCGTTACTTAGAGATTCTTAAAAATAACGGGTTTGGAGTTTTCATACAAACTGATTCTATTGTCGGGACACCAACGTTTAGTGTCGGCGGCATGGCTGATGTTGATGGGGACGGCGATATTGATATTACAGCGATTGATGAGAATAATCGTTTTGAAGTTTTGAAGAATGATGGTACCGGAGCATTTACCCAAACACAATCATTTTTGTACGGTGGTTTGGATGCCGCAGTCGCGGAAGAACTTCCGGTTGGAGATATTGACGGCGACGGAGATATGGACGCGGCGACGATGAATTACAGCAGCCCGAATGTTTCTATTCTCTTAAATAATTTCTCCTGCCCGACGATAACGCTCTCACCCTCAACGTTAAGCGATGCGGCTGTGGATTCAGCCTATAGTCAGACTATTACGGCAAGCCCCGGAACGTCTCCTCTTTCATTTGCTGTAACAAGCGGCTCGCTTCCTGCAGGATTGAATCTATCAACATCGGGATTGCTTTCGGGAACGCCGACTTTAGCAGGAACTTCTATCTTTACGATAACTGTAACTGATGTGAACGGATGCACGGGCGTGCAGGCTTGCACGTTATCAGTAGTTGATCCCTGCGCCTCAACGCTTGACCAGCAGCAACCTGATAATGGCGGGGGGAGCTATTCAGGTTTACAATCTAACTATAAACTTGCCCAGACATTGACTCCTTCTCAAAGCGGCACACTCAAGAAAATCGAGTTATATTTAGACAACCAGGGAGCCGGCGGGGATTTAATCATTGAATTACAATCTACGGTTAGCACATCTGCTCCTTCATTCGGCGGATCTTGCGGCAATCTCACTCGAAATGTTCCAACCGGAACTGTTCTTGCGACAATGACAATTCCGTCTTCAAGTATTACCACAACCTCCCAATTTTATACATTGGAGTTTCCGACACCTGCAACGGTTACGGGTGGGACAACCTATGCCTTAGTATTATCTCAAAATGGCGGCGGATATTATCGTTGGTTTCAAGTAGGTGGTTCAGCAACAGACACTTACACCGGCGGACTTTCATTGACATTGGAGAGTGGCAACCCAACATGGAACGTAAACGAAGCCGTTCAGCCGAACAGCTGTAATTTTACCGCGTATCGTGATATGGCATTCAAAACCTATCTTGGCGGTTGCAGCGCACCACCTTGCCCGACAATTACTTTGTTGCCTGAAACATTGCCCGGAAGCATCATCAACGAATCCTTTAGTCAAACACTGACGGCAGATAGTGGAACAAATCCAAGACACTTTGCCGTAACATCCGGCTCGCTACCTACGGGACTTTCTATCAACGATAACGGAAGCAATGGCGCGATTTTTGGAACACCGACAACTGCCGGGACATATACATTTACAGTAACTGTAACAGATGCCAACGGATGCACGGGGAGCAGGGAATACACAATTACCATCTGTCCCCAAATTACAATTGAAGCTTCCAGCTTTGCCGAACCAGTGAAGAAGGGAACGTTTGCTTCGCAAACATACACCGCTTCCGGAGGTACAGCTCCCTACACGTATTCAATACTTACCGGAACACTGCCTCCGGGTATGAATCTTGCATCAAACGGAATACTTTCCGGCACACCGACGACGGTTGGAAATTCCGATTATACGATTCAAGCAACAGATTCAAACGGCTGCACAGGTACCATCGGGATACATTTTGTGGTCTCTTGCGCGGACCTTTTATTAGACCCTCTCAGTAATCCGGGCGGTACAGTGGGTATGGCATTCAGTCAAACATACATTGTAACCGGAAATAGCACGCCGCCGTTTACGTTTGACCAGCCGACGGGAACGTTACCGAGAGGACTTACGCTCTCAACGGATGGAACTCTTTCCGGCACGCCGGATTCAGCAGCCACGTATGTATTTGGTATTCGGGCGTTTGATTCTACAGGTTGCACGGCGGCGCATGAATATACGATGGTGATTTCAATGCCCGCACCCGGTTCCGTCTCCGGAATGAAATGGAATGACCTGAATGGCAACGGCGTGAGAGATACACTTGAACCGGGAATTGCAAACTGGAACATCTATCTTACAGGAAGTAGGATTGATTCGATATTGACTGACTCAGTTGGATATTATTCATTCGTCGGCTTGCCTGAAGGAACATACACTGTAACAGAAGAAAATAGAGAGGGTTGGAGTCAAACATATCCCACAGACCCGACGACTTATGGCGTGACACTCGCAGCCGGACAAAATGTTACCGGAAAAGATTTTGGCAACCATCTACGGGAAGAAGACGCACCTCCGTTTACATTCGACCCGCCGGAAATTCTTGACGGAGTGAATGAGTTCTGCACACCTCTAATCATGAACACGCGGCACACAAGCTCTGAAACGTGGTTTGTGAAGGCATCGGGCGGAGACTTGACCCTTACCCTGTATGCTCACGCAGTGAACAACGTTGACCCTGAAAGCGTTTATGTAGAAGTATATGATGCAAGCAATATATTAGTAACGGGGTTTGGCGTCGGGTACACAGCCGCAGAAGTTGCGGCAGGCGGAATTGGATTTGAAAAATCCATCTTTGTTAATCTTGGCGCAAGAACGCCGGGAGAAATTCTCCGCTTTGTAGTAACAACTCCTGCGCCCACGCCGCCGACACAACCGCATTACCGGTTCCATTTTGGCGGAGCGGTGAGCGCTGCAATTAATAGTCCAAGCTTCCCCGGCTTTGAGGAAGAATATGCGCGGTGGTATTTTAACGTTCTGCCAACGGAAGATTTCAATTTAGATTTCTTCACAACGGATATGCCTACGCCTCCGGCAGATACGGTATTTGTCCGAATCGTAGGTCCGGGCGGTGTATTTAGTCCCGCATCGGGGATGTATCCGATTGACGGAACCACAGAAATAAATATTCCCGGCGCGGCGACAGGCGTTTGGGCTGTTGCCATCGAACATATCAATGGGCATTATAGATTGGACAAGACAACAGGAGCAGATCGAGGTATTTATGTAAGTCAATTTTCGGGCGGATGTGGGGAGAAGGTTGTCAATATCACTCACAACGGCTCGCCCAATGATTTACCCGTGAACATTACCTTAAGCCGGCAGGTAGCAAC
>SCUC01000266.1 GCA_004322375.1 Bacteroidota bacterium | reverse complement strand
CGCATCCTATAAATAGAAATGCGATCATTGTGATGAAAAGAATATATTTCATAGAACTACCCTTATGATTGTTATACATCCACACATTATTTACTCCTACTATAAGAAATTTTTAAGATGATGTCAACTCCTTTTATCACGATGTGATTCAGGTATCATAAAATACCTATTATTTTTAACTCAATTATGCAAAATTCAAATTGCATTTTTCGTGAAATTTTGAGCGAATCCTGTTATATCTATCAATGTGGCTCTAAAACCTCAATAACAAAATTTAAGGGCGGAGAATGTAAGGTTTGTGGAGAAAATGCGGTGTAACTATTGACAATGTTACTCTAAGAATATTTTAGCAGGGGTTGTCTCAAAAGGTGTAGTTGCACCTTTGCCACAGGAATTCCGCGGGATATGGTTGCGTTTTTCAATCAAAAACGCAGGCATGAAGCCTGCGCCTACGCGTTAATCATGCATTTGAGGCCACCCCTGCTAAATAATATTTATGCAATTTCGTAGAGAGGAGGGATGGTGGAAAGCACTACTAATGAGCATAGTGCATTTTAAGAGAAATACCCCGGCGATGGGTATAAAACCTCTACGAGTCGTAGACCATCGCCGGAACAATGATAAACGCAAAGAGGGTACATTCTCAATGTAGTTTAGAACAACGTTTTATGGACTTACTCGCAATGAGACTTTTCGGCTAAGCTTTAAGCGTTAAGCTTCAAGATTTACTTTGTTACCACCACGAGATACTCCTCCTGCCAAAACTTGTCCGGGTCGAGGATGAGAATTTTTGTTGTGGTTACATCCTCCGTTATTGTAAAATAATTTTCTTTTCGCTTAGGCACAAGCTCATCAATCTTCCCTGCGATTTCAATTGTTGTTTGCTCATACCTGTCTATCGTAATAAATTCATCCTTGTCAAATCCGCTGGCAAGCACAGAAGTCTTCCCAAACAAACCAAACGGAAATCCGCCTTCACGGTCAAGTACTCCTTTGCTAATTAACTCATCGCGGTTCCCAACAATATACATTGCCGCGTTAATCTCTTTCTTCTGAGTAGAAATCACCTGCTCTTTATGCTGTTCCGATTCTGTCTTTTGCGCCAGCCGTTCTTCCAACGATTCAATCTGAACGTTCATCTCCTTCAGTTTGCTTTCGAGCGATGCAATCGCGGTTTCTTTTTCAGCAAGCGCTTGCTTTAATGTTTCAACTATTTTTTCCAAACCCTGATATTTCCCCCGGTACGATTTTAATTTCGCTTCTAAATCGGTCAACTTTTTCCGGTTCTGCGCGATGTAGGTATCAATCCCTGCTATTTGATTAATGATTCGTTCTTTCAGTTCGGTTTTCAACGCCCCTTTTCCAATTTCCAATTCCTTAGTAGATTTTGAGAGCATACTCTCCCCCTCAGTAATCCTCTGCATGTTCGCATAGACCGCGTTGATTGCCTGAGTGACCTCTTCTACATACTGTGTTTGAGTGGAGAGGTCTCTCGTAGCGTTGGTCACCTGAGTTTGTAGCTCAGTATTTTTTTTCTCCAATTCTTGAATCTTGGATTTATCGCAACCGGTGAAAATGATGACAAAAATGCTGAAACAGAGAAAATACTTCATAAACAACCTAGTTATATTAGTTTTTACACAAACAATTGTCCAAGAATACGAAAAAATTGGAAAGAAGTCAATTTTAGCTGCATCACTGAGGCTGCCTTTTAAAAAAATAGTTATAGCGATGGGTATAAGTAACAGTCCGAAAACCCTCGCGGTTTGTCATGCTGAACGAAGTGAAGCATCTCCGCACCTTGGATACAGTTCAATTTTGAAGGTTAGGAGATTCTTCACTCCGCTCCGCTCCGTTCAGAATGACGCCACGGATACTTTTCGGACAGTTACTAA
>SCUC01000265.1 GCA_004322375.1 Bacteroidota bacterium | reverse complement strand
TCGATAAATACTGTCGCGGGCCACCACTGGTGCGCAACTTCGTGAGCCAGAATGAGCGGATACGTATTGAATACATCCTCTGTTTCAAACGCCTGTTTCTTTATCATGATGATAGACGGAATAGAAATCGCAAGCACAGATTTTCCTGCCACCCAATTTTCAACCTCGATGATGTTGAGATTGTGAAATCTGAACGGCGTAAATTTCGAGTTGTAAAACAGAAGAACCGAATCAGCTAACGACATAATTCTCTTCGAATGAGAAGAATCTTCTGAGAACAAATATGTTGAAATCGGTGTAGAACCTTCTTTTTTGCTATCCTTCACAAATTTGCCTGCTAAAATCCACCCGATCATTGGAACCGGCTCATCATATTCCCATACAAAGAGATTGGAATTGGGAAGCGAGTCCCGCTTTACCAAAACACCCGGAGCTACAGCATCCCAATCGGAGGGGACTTCGATGCTAAATCGAAAGAATTGAAGGTTTCTTGGCGCGTGTGGAAGAATTTCCTCCTCGCGAAGAACCGCTCGTTCCTCATCAAGCCGAGAAAACTCGGTGTGGAAACTCATCTTGCCTTCATATTCAAACACAACATCGGCGACAGTATCCGTCGGTACATCTTCGATGATGACGCCATCGCGCCCCTGTTCAAAATCCGCATCATCTCCGTTCAGGATGAGATTCGTAATTTTAAAAAAAGGAACCAACCCGAAATTCAACGACTCAATGTTGTTATTCAAAAGGCGAATGGTTACTGTGTCTCGGCAGCGTAGTTCTTGCGTCTCAGGCAAAATCTGGACGTATGCCCTGTGAGCAAGAATTTCAAAATCTTTTTTCTCCTCCTCTTGAGAAAAAGTTATGATAACAAAATTAAAAAAGGCTGTCGCTATAAAAACAGCCCACGATTTTAATCGTGGGCTGTATAAATGTTTACCACATAACACCACAAACACATCCAACCTACGCAGGCATTGTAGGTGGAGCCGGAGGCGGAGGCATCATCATCGGGGGCGGCATGGGTTGTTGCTTGGTCTTGAAAATGCTGTAGCCAATTAATCCGCCGAGCAACCCAAACAGAGGATCAACAATCATAGAAATGACAAGGCTCATGAAAAATTGACCAACCGAGGCTGATTCTCTCAAACCCTCTTCCATTCCTTCCCACGCTTCTTGCGGTATGTTTAGGTCCATGTTTTGGAGAGTTTGCATGATAAACTCACCCATGATATTTCCAAACATAGCCAGAAAGAAGGTGTTGAGAATGGCTCCAACAATAGCTCCGAAGACTCCTGCAATTGCCCCTACAGCCATACAATCGCCTGAGGTGAATGGAGGCGTATCGGGAGTAAAATTGTTTTTATAGAACATGACCGCGAGCATCCCTCCTAACATCACTCCAGCGCAGCACAAACAGTTGACGATGCTTAAAAAGGGGACGGCAGAAATTACACCCATGATGATACCGCCATAGAGGGCGGGGATGGTTTTATCAGGTTTTGGATTCATAGAGATTCCTTGCATTATGTGAAACGTTATTGAATATTTCAGTAACCCCACGGACAAAAAGCGGTGTAAGAATAAGCCCGGCGATAACGCCAAATAACAACCCGGTAACAACTCGTGTCAGCATCGTGCTTTCATGGGCTCCTATTGTGTTAAGAAGCACATCTACGAGCATTGGAGCAATCGCGAAGAGAAGCCACCTCCTATGGTTTTGGATTCGGTCAAATGAATATAGCGGTGTGAACAACACACCAAAGAAAAAGCCAAAATAGATACATGAACATCGCGCGCAAACCCCCAGCTTATGACCCATCAAATGAATGGAATGAGAATCGTATTGGTGACATATCCTGGCGTAAAGTTGATACGCAGCTTGCGTCAATCCACCATCGGAATCCGAAAGATAGAAACTTGCAGGCGGGAGAAACAGCAACAAACACCAGAATAATGCTCCGAGAAAAAGAATGGTATATGCAGTGGATTGCTTCATAAATTCAAGTAAGAGAAAGTAGCAGAAAAAAAAATGGAAAGCAAAAAGAGTTTCAAGTTTCATGCTTCATGTTTCAAGCCATTATTCCCCTATGTATCCGGTAATACGCGGAGTCAATAACGTTAAACATGAGACCTAAATCCTGAGACGAGAACATTAAAACTTTGTTTTTCTCCTCTATCCTATTATATTTCAATATGTTATACAACAGCAATTCCTCAAACACGTATCTTTAAAGATGGCTACTACCCTAGATATATCGAAGAATTTTCTCGCGATTGAAGACGAATATTCTTCTTTTGATAATTCAAAAATTATTATTCTTCCCGCACCTTATGAGATGACCGTAAGCTATGGCGGGGGCGCCAAAAACGGTCCAACTGCAATTCTTGAAGCATCCCATTATGTAGAATTTTACGACGAAGAAACTCAACGCGAAATTCATAAAGAGTTAGGCATCGCAACGTTAGAGCCGGTAACCCTTGATGGCTTACCCGACACAGAGGCATTAGAAAAGCTTTATACCTTAACAAAGGAATTAATAACAAAGAATAAATTTGTTGCAACCCTTGGCGGCGAGCATACAATCTCACAAGCGACAATAGCCGCTTATGCCGAGAAATATCCAGATCTCTCCATCTTGCAAATAGATGCGCACTCCGATTTAAGGATGGAATACCAGGGGAATAAATTCAGCCACGCTTCCGTGATGGCTCGCGTATGCGAGTTTTTAGACCCAAGAAAATTAGTTCAAGTTGGAATTCGCGCGCAGTGTAAAGAAGAAGCAGAGTTTATCAAGGAAAAAGGCATCACGACACTCTATGCACACGAAATTCGTGACGGGAAATATACAAAAGTGCTAAAAACATGGGATGAGCACGTCCTGGAACATTTATCAGACCATGTTTACGTTACATTCGATGTTGACGGCTTCGACCCTTCCATTATGCCTTCTACCGGAACTCCGGAACCGAATGGTTTATTCTGGTGGGAAACAATCCAAATGTTGAAAAAAGTAGGACGGAGAAAAACTGTAGTTGGCTGCGATGTTGTTGAACTTGCTCCGGTAGAAGGCGTTCATCATCCCGATTTAACAACAGCGAAGCTGGTGATGAAAATGCTGAATTACTTTTTATGATATAAATATCTCACTATGAAAAAAGAAATAGTTTTTACAACTCTTGAAGAGCAGGGCAACTCGCTCAAGAAGTACTCT
>SCUC01000031.1 GCA_004322375.1 Bacteroidota bacterium | reverse complement strand
GGTATGGTACCTTCACCATCCTCCGTTTTTATTAATTTTTTTGGAAGTAAAAAGGATTCGGGCCCAAAAAGGTACTCATAATTGTTAAGAACAATGCTTTCTATTTCGCTTTCATCATTAAACGGTGTTTGAACGAATTTACTCGTACTTGAGATTAGCATACTAATGGCAACGAATACCTTAAATAATTATTCTCATAACCTTTTTATCTTTCACTCCACCTTAAATCCCATCTCCTTCAACACCGTTCCATCCGAAGTAGCAACGCTCACTGTCCAATCTCCTGTGAGATGAACGGTCTTAAACGCCCATGTTCTCCACGGACTCCCGCCGATGCTCAATGTTGTCGAATGAGAAAAATCTCCGCTCTTCCAGGTAACAGTAACTTCCCGGGATTCAGCTCCTGCAATCTTCATCCAGAAAAACACCTGAGAGTCCTTCGCGAACGATTCCCCTTCACCCGTTATCATTCTGCTCTCAACTCCGGTTCCCAGCTTCGCATCAATCACTTCAATGCCGTTTCCTGTCTGGTCTTGCGCCTGAACAAATATTACGCCGATTATTGTCAACGCGAATGTAAATGCAAAAAATAAAAATAATTTTTTCATAGTCTGTCCTTGTAATGTTAAGAATTTCACATATAATTATTTAAATCTAAACTCTATGCCCACCGCTCTTAGCTTTTAGTTGTACGGTTTCCGCGCTTACCCTCGGACCCTTCGCTCCCCTACTCTTAGCTCAAAGCTCCATGCTATACTCGAAAACCACCGCCCAGCGCTCACCGCTCAATACATCACAAATCACACATCTCAAATCTGAAATCACAAATCAGCAATCAGAACTCAGCATTCAACAATATCACTTAAAATTCTTCACTATGCTCTCAACCTGCTTAACATGATTCACATCATGTCCTGCGTACATTTGCACAATTCGTTCTACAGATTCTTTGCCCCGTTCCTCGTGCATCCCGAAATGGTTCCACTGAGCCTTCGTTATGGATTCGAGAATAGAAACATTTGACTTTCGCAGCGTGGCAAATAGCTCAAGGCTGTGTTTCCAATTTATCTTCTCATACCGGAAAGCCGCAGCCCATTTTTTCTCGTCGTACGCTTGAATCGCTGTTCCTGACTGAGCAATGATCATACGTAATCTCCACCCACCCACAATTTCTGCATCGCAAAGATGGGCAACAATCTGCGCGATTGACCATTTGCCTTTTGCAGGAGGGGTAGCGCACTGTTTTACAGTTAATCCTTTTACCGCGCGTTGAAGCCGCGTTGGAGTAGCAGAATATAATTTAAACGCATCCTTACCTAATGTATTGGAGAGTATGCGTTTCGTATATGGGTCTTTAATAGAATCTACTGATGTAAGAGGCTTCATAAGAATTTTAGAATTTAGATTTTGGATTTTAGATTCAATGAATGGCTTCAAGTTTCATGTTTCAAGTTTCACGAATTTGAGTTTACCTTATTACGTAGCCTGAAACCTGCCTATGGCTCGTAATGAGAGTTGAAATATTTTTTTATTTTGCATTACCTTGTGCCAACATGTTGATTATTCATAAACGTAGCCTCAACCACAACTTACTTCAGTCAGTGACTGTGTACCTCTGACGGAAATTAACCAGTTAACCACTCACCAACTAACCGGTAATTGCCTGTGTAACCTTCGATGCTGCATCCTGCAAGTTGCTCGCAACTGCAAAATTCAACCCTGAACCTGCAAGAATGTCGCGGGCTTCTTTCGCGTTTGTACCCTCAAGCCGGACAACCACAGGAACGTTCACATGCACTTTCTTCGCCGCTTCAATGACGCCATTTGCAACCCTATCACACCGAACAATGCCGCCAAAAATGTTGATAAGCACAGCCTTCACATTCGGATCAGAGAGAATAATTCTGAAACCATTGGAAACAGTCTCAACATTCGCGCCGCCGCCAACGTCAAGGAAGTTTGCAGGCTCGCCGCCGGCTAATTTGATTATAT
This sequence comes from Bacteroidota bacterium, assembly GCA_004322375.1. GTDB lineage: Bacteria > Bacteroidota > Ignavibacteria > UBA10030 > SZUA-254 > FW602-bin19. The sequence continues at coordinate 450 of SCUC01000031.1, read as the reverse complement.
CCATTGTCGCCATTGCAAGACCTGCTCCGTTCACCATGCACCCGACATTCCCATCGAGCTTGATGTAATTCAGGTTCGATTTCGACGCTTCAATCTCGAGCGGTTCTTCCTCGTCAAGGTCGCGCATAGCTACGATATCTGGATGTCTGTACAACGCGTTATCATCGAAATTCATTTTGGCATCGAGCGCAAGTACTCTCCCGTCGGTTGTGACAACTAACGGATTTATTTCTGCAAGCGATGCGTCTGATTCAACATACGCTTTATACAACGCCATTAAAAATTTTGTCGCGTTCTTAAATGCTTCGCCCGTTAATCCTAAACCGATTGCAAGCCGCCTTGCCTGAAATTCGCGAAAATCAATTGCAGGGTCAGCATACTCTTTCAAGATTTTTTCAGGCGTTTCTGCGGCTACTTTTTCAATTTCCACTCCCCCCTCCGTGGATGCCA
>SCUC01000264.1 GCA_004322375.1 Bacteroidota bacterium | reverse complement strand
ATTATACGTATGCTGAACTCCATGATGGCGTTTTTCAATTAAAACATTGGGAGGCATAGAAGAGTCTATGGCAAAAAGTAAATTACGACCGGAACAAAAAAAGCGACTTATGTGGGCAGGCGCATTTGTCTCGCTTTTATTCGTCGCGTTTGTGCTATATGTTCTTTCCGGGCTTCCCTCTCTCGAACAATTGGAAAATCCAAGACCGGAGCTGGCGACAAAAGTCTATTCTATTGATGGCGAGGTTCTCGACCAATTCTATATCAAAAACAGAACGCAGGTTTCGCTTGCAGACCTTCCCCTCCATCTCGTGAACGCCTTAATCGCCACAGAGGACAAAAATTTTTATGACCATTGGGGAGTTGACGTGCCGCGCTTCTTCCGCGCGATGGTTAAAAATGTCTTCATGTTACGGCTTCGCGAAGGCGCCAGCACCATAACGCAGCAGCTTGCGCGAAATTTGTACGAGCTGAAAGGCGAACGCGAAAATGTTTTCACAAAAGGAACAAGAAAAATCCGCGAGTTTATCACGGCAGTTCAGATCGAACGGAATTACACGAAGCAGGAAATTCTTGAAATGTATTTCAGCGTTTCGTATTTCGGTAAAAGTGCGTACGGCATTTCTTCAGCTTCGGCAATTTATTTCGATAAGAAGCCATCGGAGCTTACACTCTCGGAATCAGCCCTGCTCATCGCGCTCCTCAAAGGTCCCGGAACGTATGACCCGTATAAAAAATTAGAACGCGCACTCAACAGGCGGAATACTGTTCTCAGCCAGATGGTAAAATATGAATTCCTTACCGAGAGTGAATTGCAACAAGCGCGGCTCGAACCGATTATTCTTCATCCCCTGGAAGAGCAGCGTACCGGCATCGCCTCTCACTTTGTTGAATATGTTCGCCAGCAACTTCTTCAGAAAGCAGAAAACTATGGCTTCGATATTTACAGGGACGGGCTATCCGTGTACACAACCCTCGATAGCCGGATGCAGCAACATGCGAACCGCGCGGTTGAAGAACACCTTGCAGAATATCAAAAAAAGTTTGACAGGTTCTGGAATTGGAAATATCATCCCCTCGATCTCAAGCAAGTGATTTCACACACGATCCGAACAATGGATGTTTACCGCGATGCGCCTCCCGAGAAAAAAGATAGCATTGCTCGCGCTCTCAAGAATGACGCAGCTTTTGTTGACTCAGTCAAGCGCGCCACAAAACTAATTGAAGTCGTATTTGCTGCTATTGACCACCGCTCGGGCAATATCCTTGCAATGGTCGGGGGTGCGAACTTCAAAGAATTCAAATACGGTCTCAACCACATTACGCAAACGAAACGCCAGCCCGGTTCAGCCTTCAAGCCGTTCGTGTTTACCGTAGCGATTGATAATGGATACGCGCCCTGCTATGAAATATTAAACCAGCCGGTCGTTGTGCCTCTCCCGGGGGGAAAACGCTGGACGCCTCGTAATTTTGAGGGAACGTTTGGAGGAAAACATACGCTCCGCGAGGGAATCACCTATTCCATCAACCTTGTCGCAATCCGGACAATGATGGAAATCGCTCCGGTCCAACAAGTTATCGCGTACGCAAAACGTATGGGAATCTCCACTGACTTACCCCCGTATGAATCGTTAGCAATCGGGACAGGAGAAGTAATACCACTGGATATCATCTCTGCTTACGGCGCGTTCGCCAACGAAGGCGTCTATGTCGAGCCGATTTCCATACTTAAAATAGTTGATAAAAACGGAAATATTATTGAAGAAACTTTTCCGGCGCGCCGCGAAGTCTTAAGCCCGGAAACTGCATACATTTTAACGACGATGATGGAAGATGCAGTGAACAGCGGCAGCGGCGCTGGCATCCGTTCGTATTTTCATCTGCCGGCTGCCGGAAAAACAGGAACAACGCAAGAATATGCAGATGCCTGGTTTATCGGTTACACACCGCACATCACTGCAGGCGTTTGGGTCGGGTTCGACAATAAAACGGTTCATTTTACTAATGCTGATGGGCAAGGCGGGCGGGCGGCGGCTCCTATCTGGGGACGCTTTATGAAATACACATACGAAGACGCTAGCATCGGGATGCCGCTTGGATATTTCAAGCAGCCGGACGGAGTTGTGAAAGATACGATATGCGTGGAAACAAAAAAGCACGCGACAGAGTATTGCCCTGAAAAGATTGAGGAAGTGTTCAACAAAAAATACTTGCCTGAACCGTGTCAGAAACACAGTTCATGGCGTTGGAAGGATGAAGAAAAATCGAAAAGCCCGGTGAATTTCTAAGATTTATCCTTGCGAAGGTTTATCGAACGTATAATCATTTGTACGATAACCTTCACAAGGCATCAATCAATTCATTCTTCACCAAAAATATCAAATTCATCTTCGAATGCGACGTCGGCGTCTTCCGCTCTCAGCCTGTTAATGATAAGAATAACAGGAAGTGAAACCAATGCAGCGACTCCGATCCATTTTAATAATTTCATCATGATAACTGCTAACAAAACGTTGTCATTTGTTCTATCAATATAACAAGGAACCATGGCAAAGCAATTGACGAATATCACGTGAATGTATAGGTTGGAACTGCCCCACGAAATTCTTTTATTAGTGTCACGATTTCAATCACGCCCGGATGGCGGAATTGGCAGACGCGTTAGATTCAGGTTATTAGAAAAACAGTATAAAATCTCTCTCATCTTGCTAAATTCAAAGAAATGTCCTTTCCCAAATAAAAACCTTACCGAAATCTTACATGATAGTTGTGTAAGAAAAAAAACGCAGATGATTTATGCAGGCTTTCTTCATCGAGTTAGATGTACACTACATCCCGGAGGCATTGAATTAGTCCAACGTATTCACTGCACTGTGTAGTAGATCTAACCTGACTTTGACATACACCATCGTAGTCCCGACATCTGAGTGCCCCCCAAGAGTTTACTCACCGTATAGATATCAATACCGTGAGCGATTAATCTGGTTGCAAAAGTATGCCTTAGATTATGCAATTTGAAACCGGATAGGCCGGCACATTTTGCAAAATATGTGAACTTATGTATTACGAAAATTTTATTCAAATCTTGAAACAAATTTTCACCTAATGACCGTAAGATTTCCTTTGCCCTCTTTTTTTAAGGGGGACGCCCCTCATTCGCTTATCTTTCGTTTGCTCAATGTATATCACATGTTTATGATAGTCTATAGTTTCTGTTTTAAATGCAACGCCTCTAGTCTTCTTCATTCCGTATTACGGAGGAATGCAGCAAAAACACAGAATTTCTTGTACAATACCAGGTGTCTCAAGTCCCTCCCAATTGTTATGTGTGGCTTAAAACATTACATAACTCAACTTTTACATCAGTAGGCCTAAAGAGTATTACATCATCATAATTCCTAATAGCCTCGCACAATGTTCTATAATATTCTGATTGTTGATGTTGTTCTTTGTTGTGCATCAGAAATTCTCCCCCTTTGTTCAAACAATCCCCTTTTTGCCTGATTTGCCTGATGTGTAAATTTTCATTCGATGGTTTTTGTTTCAATGGGCTCGGATGTAAACTCCATTAAATGAGCGCTTGCTTGATCCATCCAGATGCCTAAACGTTTTCCTATTGTCATCGTGTTTCGTTTTAATAGTGAAAATTTAATGAGAAAATAAATATGCGCTCGTACAGCCAGGTCGTTGGGAATATTCGTTGACAATTACATAACAAGTAATTTGTCAACCCTAGGTTTTAACTCCATTGTCAATACCTTCTGACCCGCATTGCTGAGTTCAATTTCACATGAAATTGTTACTTCTTCGCCAACCATTAAGCCTCCAGTATCAAGAAGCGTGTTCCAAATAAGACCCCAATCACTTCTGTTGATTTTTCCCGTATTCGTAAATCCTGCTCGCTCACTTCCCCATGGGGCGTTTAAGGTTCCTCCTAATTGTAAATTAAGTTGTATGTTTTTGGTAAGACCTTTCATTCTTAACTCTCCCGTTTGCTTTAAGTTCGGCTATGCGTCGGTTGGTAGCAGAAATCTTTGCTTCCGTTTCTTTCCTGCAGTTTTCAATATCCTCCAGATATTCTTCGTTAGCTTCGTCTATTCTTTTTTTTGCCTCTGAAACATTAATTGTGCATCACCTATCTTCGTCATCTTTTTCAACTTGTAAGATGTGTAATAGGCGATGAATAATTGGTGCAAAAAAAACTGCTGTAATACTTAAAAATGCAACCCCACTATACAAAGCATAGAATGATGAAAATAGTTTTGCTTCATATGTTGTCATTTCTGCAACTGGTCCCATTCCCGTTAATATCATACAAGACATATGAAGACTATCCAACCAGTATAATCGTCCGAAATAATGATAACCGAAAGTTCCAATTCCAACCGAAATAAAAATTAGTGCTAAAGCGAATAGTCCATAACTTCCAAGCCTAACGATGAAACGGGGTAATGGAACAACCCCTTGTTTGCGATGTTCTAATTTCAATTTTTTCATCATGGGATATTCTCAATAATCAACTTTTACGCACCCTATTCGTTAGGCAAGATGTCAAGCTACGATGAAGTTTATTTGATATTTCGGCTCGTTCTTTATCCACATCCGCCTGGTTTACGTAATGCAATCTTAGCGAATTTCCCTGAACATTTCTTTCACATTGGCTTATGGTACATTGTCAGAATCAATTAGCACTGCAACTTTCAGGTCTTTTTTAGTTTCCATGATTTAGTATAGGAGTTTAGCCGTTGAAGTGGAGTGAAGCGTAGCGGAAAAGTCAGCAGAATTGCTCGGTTAATGGAATTTTCGTCGGTAACTTACAGGTATTAATTTTTAATCAATGAAATAGTTCTGGTGAGATCCTTCATGAGTGAACCGTCGGTGTAGGCGTAATTAGCAACCTCTAAGCGAGTATGAAGAGCAAGCTTGTCCATGATATTATGAACATGACTTTTGACTGTATAAGTAGCCATACGGAGCCGTTTTCCTATTTCCTTATTGTGTAAACCTTCGCTGATAAGTCCAATCACTTCCTGTTCACGTTTGGTCATCTTAATCGCTTTTTTGAGATTTATTCTTCCTCCATCTACAGCGTGCTCTATGACCTGTGAAAAAAGCGAATTATTTAAGCTGGAAGGAAGAACTTTTTCTCCTTCAGCAACGGAACGAATCGTGGAGAGAAAATCATCAAGCGTTGCATCTTTTAGGATAAACCCCGAAGCCCCTGCTTTCACAAATTGTAAGACATCACCCTGAGCAGGTGCAAGATCCATTACAATCACTTTGGCTTGAGGGAATTCTTTCTTTACGAGTTCCACAACGTATAAACTGTTTTGACTTCTCAGACCCAAATCCAGAAGAATAACATTGGGTTTTAATTCATGGATCTTGAGGATACCGCTTTCGCCATCTCCGGATGCGGCAACAACTTTAATATCCTTGTAATCTTTCAGCATTGCCGCGATCCCATCACGCAAAAGGCGATTGTCTTCGATAATTAAGAGTCGAATTTTATTCATATTGTACCTAACATTAACGTAAACAATGTTCAACTCTGTTTGTCCTGGCCCCGGTCGTACGAGGAAAGACAAAAGAAGTCAATTTGTGTCTTTGTTTCCATCTTTATTATTATCTTTGAAAACTTTGATAGACGCGCGCAAATTATCGTTTATCGTATTTTCGTTTGATGTGTCTGACGGGTCAAGCAAAACATTGGTGGATAATTTGAACCATCCGCCTGAACTAATCAACATCGTCGCATTGATTGGCGGTGATGATTGATTGATAACAAGTTCTGGGTCCAGGTCAATCTTCTGCTTGACGTTGACTTTCGACTTGAACGTGAATGCTGTTGATATTCCTGCCGTGTACGTCGTCCCGCTGACAATGATACTGTAACGTTCGCCTGCAAGGAAGTCCAAAAATTGTGCTTGTTCAGACACTGAAAGTGATACGGTATCGTTCGTATTGACTCGATGAACATCAAATTCAATCTTCCGATATGATCCGAATGGAACTCCTGCGACAGCAAAATTCTGTATAGCGCTCGAGAGATTTAATTCTAATACAAATGGTGCCGCACGGAAATTTGAACTATCGGATTGTGTCTTATACTTAATATCGCGCAACACAAATCGTGCGCGTGTAATCTGTAGAGAATCAATCACGGCCGATCCTGTTTGATTCTCAGAGCGAACCATTCTGGCAAATGTGTCCGATGGAGAATCTGATGCAGAGTGTTTTGTCGTCATGCTAATTTGCCCGGAGGAACTTGGCTCTGTCGTCGAATCTTTACATCCGGACGATGCAATCAACAGTAAGACCGTAATAAACAAACTTATGATTGTTAACGGTTGTTGTGAGATATAGTTTCGAAACCATGTTTGAGCGCCTGTCTTCATATCTATTTTCTTTCTATTGAATAATTGGATAATTTGAGTTTCTCAGATTGTAACCTTAACACTTCGAATACTGTCATTAAAAGTAATATCTCGCTCCAAGACTTCCATCAATAAAGAAACCAGTTGATGATGTGAGTTCGATAGATGGAACAACTTCAATGAAAATATCAATAGGAGTTTCATAC
>SCUC01000263.1 GCA_004322375.1 Bacteroidota bacterium | reverse complement strand
GCGATATGGATAAAGAAAAGATGGTTGTCGGGGGCGGTTTTTCCATCGGAGCGATTCTCGAAGTATCGGCAGAAGGTAAAACTGAGCGTATCAAGCCTCTGATGAAAGGAGGAAGCGGAGCTCAACCGGAATTTATCCCGGCAAAACCATCGTTTGTAAATGTAGAAATGAAAATCGCGAAGCTCCAACCAAATAGGGAAGACCCTTCAAAATCTAGGGTTGAGTTGAGCTACCGCGATTTGAACGCATCATCGGTTCCGAAAACGGAAACGCTTATTGTAGAAGCAAGCGTGAAGCCGTTAATTAATTTAGTTTGGGCAGGAACAATTACTTTGCTTGTGGGGTTCATTATCACTATTATTCGCCGCGTGCAGGAAGCGAAATTAAAAATACCAGATGGTCTGTGAGTGACTCGGTAAAGAGAATAGTTGTTTAGCAGGGGATCTCTCAAAAGTTCAGTCATCGTGTAGTAGCGGGTCATCAGACCCGCAAAACAAAGCAGATAAAGTCGCCAATCTGGTGATTGGCTACTACAAGCGTCCTTTTGAAACATCCACTGCTTTAATGTATTTGAAAGGACTCTATCTGTAATGAAAACATTTGAAAAAAAAATACCTTCAAGGTGGTTGAATCCTTGAAGGTATTTTTCTTTTTCAGCTTCTCAAATTGTCACAATCGCAGGAGACAAGAAGTTTGCGAGTACAATTATTTCGTTAATCGTTTTTACAACATGCGGGCAGCGCGGTATACGCATCCGAGTTGCGTTTGCGGTTGTTCGCGTCATATCCTGCATCAGCAATCGCTATTTCTATAGTTTCAATATTCGTTTGCGCTGCGACATATTTTACATGAGCAGTTTTCTTATCTAAGTCAACGTCAATTCCCTTCACGCCTTCTAATCCTTCAACAGCCTTTGTTATCGTTCCTTCACACATATCACAGACGACGGTGGGGACTGTTACATCAACTTCAGTAATTTGAGGCTCACTCTGTTGTTGTGGGGTCGCTTCTTTTTTATTTCCGGAACATCCGATGAGAAGAATAAATGCTAATAAAAAAATAAATTGTTTCATGGGTATATCATATAGTTGGACATAAAAAATAAAAGCCGTCCCGCGTCAGCAGAACGGCTTTTTGGAGTTGAAACTTGTTACTTGGTATCTTTCGCTAATTTCACGAGGTCTTTTGCTTCTTCAGTTTTCTTTGTTGACTTCGCGTCATTGCTTGCTTTGACAGATTTCATTTCTTTTTTGCAGCAATCCATCTTTGCAGATGCCTGCTTCATTGTGCATTGACTTGCGTTTGACGCTTTCATGTCTTTGCAGTGTTCGTCGTTGACTTTTGTGGCTTTGGCTTTATCAACGCAGCAACTCTTTGAATCTGATTTTGCTTTGGTTTTGCCTGTTCCGCCTTCAGCTGCAAACGCTGACATTGCGAATACGACGACAAGAACTAAAACTAAGAACGTACGTACTTTCATTGTATATCTCCTTGGTGATAGTTTAATGATGAATTAATAGCTATTAGTTAGTTACTTCACGATGAAATTGTTTTGACGCTCATTTCCTCACTCGAGTTTAAGGAAATAAAAATGCATCAACATCTTTCATGGAAACAACATCACTAATATACAATTTATTGATTAAAATGCAAGAATATTTGAAGAAAAATGTAATTCAGGGTAATACCCTGTATATATCCTTCTTTTATTCTCTTCATTGAAAACCAATGCTTATCTCAAAACAGCCTTGAAGTTTGGAAAGTTCCTGAAAAGCTGAAAAAAAAGCATACTTGGTCTGTTAACCGAACATCCACAAGACTTTTCTTTCATCTGCATTCCCGAATGCATCTAAAGGGAATTTAGAGTCCAGAGGTATAGGGTTTCCAGCTAGATTTTTGCCGCGAACATCGGATATAATATCAAGAAAAATAAATGAATTTATTCCTGATAGGGTATAAAGTAATATTTCCTATTTCAAGAAAACCAATTTCCCCACTTCCACAAAGTTTTTATTGTTAGAGATTTCAGTCGTTACTTCAAGCTTGTAAAAATATATTCCGCTCGCAATTCCTTTTGCTTCAAACGATATGCCCTTTTCTCCGGCAGGCTGCCGTTCATCAACAAGTGTTGCAACAAGCTCTCCATTAATTGAGTAAATGCTTAAAACGACTCTCCCTGCAAATGGTAATGTATATTTAATTGTAGTAGAGGGATTAAAGGGATTGGGAAATGCCGTTAACGAAAAATTATTTGGCAGATTCATTCTTTCTTTTACGCTATTATAAATAACGTTATGTAAACCGGGAGTTGGGGTTAATATATCCCATTCGTTTTCACCATTAGGGAATCTCCCGTAGGAGAGATTTTCCTGCTGCGCGCCGAAGGAAATCGAATCAATAATTGTTATGCCGTCGGCGGCAATAAGAGCGGCATACTCTCCATCGGCGCTTAGCTTGAAGTTTGTATGTATTCCCGGCTGTGCTTCATCATCATCGCACCAGATTAATAAATACTCATCCGGGGCAATCGTTAGATTTGGTTGGGTGAATTGCCATTTTGTTTTATTGGAAGGGTTATCCGTCATGTACATTCCTGTGAGAAGGATAGTTGAATCCATAGGATTGTAGAGTTCAATCCAGTCTTCATATTCTCCATTCGAGTCGGCAATGATGCTGAAGTTGTCGGCAAGCAACTCATTGATGACAATGTCTCCTCCGACTACTTCGGGCGTACGAATTATTATAGGATGGATTTTAGGAAATCGTAATGTCCGGTTCAAAGAATCGGTTACTTCAACAGTAAACGTTCCGCTTGCGCCCGGACCTAAGGGAGGTATCGTGGCGCTCCAACGGTCTGTCTCTTCAACAATCACGCTGTTTTGAATAGGTGAGAATGCCATTGGATAGCTTTGTTGCACTGATGAGTCATCCGATGTATAATAAACCGAGACAGCTTTAATGCCAGCCTTTCCAAAACAAGCTGCGTTGACGTAGAGTGTGTCATCTCCATCCGGCACGGCAGGAGTGTATGAGATATTGTATGCTTGAGGCGGCGCGTTTGCATATTGTAATTGAGCAGGGAGACTGTTGTATCGAAGGTTGATAAACTGTTTTAATCCAAATTTGACATGTCTATCCTGATAAGCTGAGGATGAATATGAATCGAGGAAATTATCCATCGTGAATCCGTAATCAAGAGTGCGGAATGAGTCCTCGGCCGCCGCAGTGGTTATTGTATCCCGTATCCTGTCAATCCGTTGTTCCCAACGGGAAAGCTGAAGAACATTCGTATTGTAAAAGCTTAGAAAATGTGTAAACAGGTCGCGGTAACTGTTCTGCGCAAGGATAGCTTCTGAAAGAGGGCGCGCACCGGAGGCAACTTTCGGAAAATTGTATGGGTCAGCCGTTGTCCAGTCATTTCCTGACCAATCAATGCCGAACGTGTTATCATAATCGTATGGAATGACGGTAAATTGATTTTGTCCCGGGTTGTAATACAGGTAGTAATTATTCATGAGCGAACGGTAATCATCCCAGCTCCCGGTAAGGACGTTCATAGCAAAATATTTCAATACTGCCGGCACATCGAGAAGAGATTCGAGCGAATCTGCCATAGAAGGCAGAGAAGTTGTATTGATAGCCTTGATAAGCCGCGCAAGCTGGCTGAAATCGTTTTCATCTTCATTCGTTTGCAGTTCATAAACTGGTCTGTTGCCTGATGTTAAGTTCACGTAAAGTGTGGGATCATCTCCAAGGTAGCTGAGGTCGGCAGGGTATAAGCATTTCCAAAGATTCCCGGAGTCATCGGCAAAGTTTTTTTTGAGGAACTCTTCTCCTATATCCTCGACCGAAATATATAAACCGTAATACTGATTATTGATATACAGACGCGCATGGCTCGCACGGGTTGTACGAAATCCGACATCACGATATAAATCGAAACAGAGCTTGCTGCGGATGATGGACGGGTCGTTATGCTCTCCATTGACGTTGAGATCCTTCACGCCGTGAAATTTCCTTCCCTTGATAAAACTATTAAATGAAATCTTGAATGACTTTTTAGCTGAAGAGCGGGATGTGTTTCCTCGCAAACGAAATCCGATGGAATCCATTGATTCGTCTATCCATCTATTTCTGAAACGGAATTGAGCATAATGCTCGCTATCGCTTTCAACGTTGTTATAAATCCACGCGAGAGAAGATGTATCAATCGTAATATCAATTCGCGCTATTGATGTATCGTCATAGAGTTTCCAGCTATCGTCGGATTGTGCATGGAGTGGAGAAGTAAGCAAAAGAAAGAAAAAGGAGAGAGTAATGTATTTCATTGGAGATTCGGGAATATAATATCGTAAGTATAGAGAAACTTTAATCGAAGTAAGGAGACATCAGGAGGTAAATAAAAACATCCTGCAAGTTAAGAGAACAAAACTAATTGATAGGCAATGTAATTTGCCTAAAAAATTTTTAATTTCAAATTAATAACTGATGTTACACAGTTTGTGGCTGAAGCCACGAAGGGTTCATTATTTCTATCCACGAGCTAAAGCTCGTGGCAATGCAGTTGTTCAAAACAAATAGAAAACAAATAATTGCCACGACCTTCAGATCGTGGATAACGATAAACATCTTTATAAAAATGGACTTTAATCCATTTTGCGTAACATCGGTTAGTAACTGAGATTAGCCGTAAGACTGTATAGCGTTATTTTTTTAGTAAGAGACAGACCTTAAACTTGAAGCCTGAAGTCTGAACCTGAATTTTTTCCTTGATTCTTCCCTTTATATTCTTTACCTTCTAAACATTCAAAACTATCAGATAACTCGAATGAACCGTTATTTTACTTTACGAATTTTACTTTTTGCAATAGTCCTTTCTGCCGCGCTTCTTTCTGCCCAATCCTCGAAGAAAGAGGCGACTCCTAAGCCGTTAATGGGCTTCATGAGCGAACGACTTCAAGACCAATACAAATGGGAAAACCTTTTCGATTCGTATCTCCATCCCGATTCTCTTAAAAGCTGGATGCAGACGCTAACCGCACGTCCCCATCATGCAGGCTCTCCCTACGACAGCTTGAACGCGCTGTTCATCTCGGAAAAATTCAAATCGTGGGGATTCGATACGAAGATTGAAGAGTTTTACGTTTTATTTCCTACTCCAAAAACACGCCTTCTCGATATGGTCTCTCCCGAAGAATTCGTCGCGACGTTAGAAGAACCTCCCTTGAAAGAAGACGCTACCTCCGGTCCGACAAACGAACAGCTTCCGATATATAATTGCTATTCGATTGATGGGGAGGTAACCGGCGAGCTTGTGTATGTGAATTATGGAGTTCCCAGAGATTATGAGGAGCTTGAAAAAGCAGGCGTTGACGTGAAAGGGAAGATTGTCATTGCAAAATATGGGGGTTCATGGAGAGGCATCAAACCAAAAGCGGCGGCAGAACGCGGGGCAATCGGGTGCATTATTTATTCCGACCCGAAAGAAGATGGCTACTACCAGGGTGACGATTATCCAAAAGGAGGATATAGAAATAGCAGCGGCGCACAGCGCGGCTCTGTCGCGGATATGCCGTTATATTCCGGCGACCCGTTAACACCATTTGTCGGCGCGACGAAGGATGCAGTACGTTTGAAGAAAGAGGAAGCGGCGACGTTGACAAAAATTCCTGTCATTCCGATTTCGTATGGTGATGCGTTGCCGTTGTTAAGAAATCTTGGCGGGCAGGTTGTGCCGGAATCGTGGCGTGGCGCGCTGCCCGTCACCTATCATTTCGGACCGGGACCTGCAAAGGTGCATCTTAAACTTGCGTTCAATTGGAACATTGTTCCTATTCGCAACGTCATTGCAACACTTAAAGGAACAACTTATCCCGACGAATGGATTCTCCGTGGTAATCATCACGATGCGTGGGTGAACGGCGCAGAAGACCCGATAAGCGGCATGGTGGCAACAATGGCAGAAGGGCAAGCGCTAGGCAAGCTGATAAAAAAGGGGTGGAAGCCGCTTCGTACAATCACCTATTGCGCATGGGATGCAGAGGAACAAGGCTTGCTCGGCTCAACCGAATGGGTTGAAACCCATCTTGATGAGATACGTTCGAAAACAGTAGTTTATATTAATTCGGATGGAAACGGGAGAGGATTTCTATTTATGGGAGGCTCACACTCGCTGGAAAAATTTATCAATCAGGTTGCGCGCGATGTAACCGACCCGCAGCTTAAAATACCTGTTCATGAACGCGCAAAGGCTTTGCGAATTGTTAATAGCTCACCGGAGGATGCGAAAGAGGTAAAA
>SCUC01000262.1 GCA_004322375.1 Bacteroidota bacterium | reverse complement strand
CCGACACAAAGTATAATTACGAATATGCTCGTCGTCTTCTTCAACAGCAGCAACAACAACAACAGCAGCAGCAAAAACAAGACGACAAAAAGCAAGAGAAAAAACAAGACAAGCAAGAACAGAAGCAAGACCAGCAACAACAACAACAGCAAAAGCAACAGCAGGAGCAACAAAAGCAACAACAAGCGCAGCAGCAACAGGCTCAACAAAAAAAGCAGCAAATTTCTAAAGCGGATGCAGAGCGAATTTTAGAAGCGCTGAAAAACGAAGAGAAAAAGGTGCAGAAGAAGCTGCAGAAGAAAGTCCCCGCAAGAGTGCAAGTTGATAAGGATTGGTAATGTTCGTAAAGAGTGTTCAATACACTGCGAGGACGCAGTGTGGAAGCGGGACTAGTGTTTAGAACCACCCGCAAGAAGTGGCGCAGTTTTTCAGAGTAATATATTATTTGTAACTTATAGATTGTGATTACGAAATACCTTCATGTACGGTTGAGAATGAAGTCAAGAGCATTTATGATAGCATTGCTTGTTCTCAGTTCTCTTTGGTCTGTGTTCGCGCAGGAATTCACTGCGACGGTTGATCGTTCCCGCGTGGCTATGGGAGAACGATTTGAGCTGACCTTCACCTTAAACGGTTCGGGAAGCGGGAAGAATTTCAGACCGCCCCAGTTCACGGATTTCCTGGTGCTTTCAGGTCCGAACCAATCAACGAATTGGCAATTTATCAATGGAAAAACTTCCGCTTCAATCACGTACATCTATATCATGCAACCCCGCGCGGAAGGAAAATATACCATCGGAGCGGCAAGCGTTGAATTGGATGGAAAAACTCTCCAGACCAAACCTCTCACAATAGAAGTAACAAAGGGATCCCCGCAACAAGCTCAAAAGCAAGGAGGACAACAAGGCGGAGACGACATCTCGCAACAAATCGGCGATAATCTTTTCTTAAAAGCAAGCGTGGACAAAGCCAAATGTTACCAGGGGGAACAGGTAACCGTCACGTATCGAATTTACACGAGGGTGAATATTGCCAATTATGGCATAAACAAAGTTCCCGCGCTTACAGGATTCTGGAGTGAAGATTTAGAAGTGCCAAAGCAAATTCAGCTCACCAATGAAGTGATTAATGGGAAGCAATATCGAGTGGGCGTGCTGAAAAAATCGGCGTTGTTTGCGCAACGAAGCGGCACTCTGGAAATTGACCCGATGGAAGTAGAATGTGTTGTGCAGGTACAATCCCGGCGCCGTTCCAATGATTTCTTCGACCAGTTTTTCAATGACCCGTTCTTTGGCAACGTGCGGAATGTCAATTACAAGGTCGCAAGCGAGCCGTTAAAAATCAACGTTCAGCCGTTGCCTATGGATAATATTCCACCCGGTTTTAATGGCGCAGTTGGTAAATTTTCAATGGAAACATGGTTGGATAAGAAAGAGACGAAAACAAACGAAGCGGTTACCTTAAAAGTCAAAATTAGCGGAAGGGGGAACCTTAAATTATTAGAAGAACCTGCGGTTTCAATTCCGCCTGACCTTGAAAAGTATGACCCGAAAATCTCAGATAATATTACAAAACAAGGAAATCTGATTGCAGGTACGCGCACCTATGAATACTTATTGATTCCGCGACATGCCGGGGAACAAAAAATTCCATCGTTTCCCTTCTCGTTTTTTGACGCGGAAAAGAAATCCTATGTTACGCTGAACAGCCCCGGATTTTCGCTTGCTGTTGCCAGGGGAAACGAGATTTCCGGAGCGCCTGTCTCAGGCATCACAAAAGAAGACGTAAAGCTTTTAGGACAGGATATACGCTTTATCAAGAGCGGGAATGTTTCGTTTCGCAGGCGCGGCGATACGTTGTTTGGAACGCCTGCATTTTATGCGCTGGCGGCAAGCCCCGTGTTTGCCTTTGTGGGGTTCGTACTATTTATGAGAAAACGGGAACGGGTGCTAAGCGACGTTCTCGCCGTTCGTAATCGCAAGGCAAGAAAAATTGCACAACAACGGTTATCGTCGGCAAAAACCTATTTGAACGCGAAGAAACGGGAGGATTTTTACAACGAAGTTTCCCGCGCTCTGTGGGGCTATGTCTCAGATAAATTAGGAATTCCACCGGCTGATTTAACGATTGACTCCATTCGCGCCTCGCTGGAGCAAAAAGGCGTGCAGGTTGATACAATCAATAAATTATCTTCTACATTTGAACAATGCGAGTATGCCCGGTTTGCGCCATCTGCGGACTCTACCGAAATGGATACCATGTATAATGAAGCGGCTCTGCTCATCTCAACAATTGAGGACCATGTTCGATGAAAACCCGGCTGATTATTCTTTGTCTCTTTGCGCTACAGCTTGCATTCTCTCAGAAAGCTGAACAACTGTTTGGACAAGCGAATCAATCATATAGAAATGGCGAATATGAACAAGCGGTTCAGATTTATGAACAAATAGTCTCAAGCGGTTACGTGGATGCCTCGCTGTATTTTAACCTTGGGAATGCTTATTACAAGCTGAAAAAATATCCGGAAGCAATTCTTTACTTTGAGCGGGCAAAACGACTTGAGCCGGGCGATGAAGATGTTGAGCATAATCTCCTTCTTACCAATCTTCACGTAGTGGATAAAATTGAGCCGGTACCGCAATTGTTCCTTATCGAATGGTGGAATGCCTTCGTGAATCTTTTTTCAACAGATGGGTGGGCATGGGCGGCAATTATTGCACTCTGGGGGACAGCGCTTTTTGGATCGTTGTTGTTGATTCTTCGCTCGGATGTGCTGCGAAGACTGCTGCTGCTTATCGCGACGATTGGGTTACTTGCCAGTATTCTTTCATTTATCGGGTTATTTCAGAGGCATCAGGTCGAAAGCATCGAGTATGCAATTGTGTTCCTGCCTTCAGTATCCATCAAGAGCGCTCCTGATGTTCAAAGCACAGACCTCTTTGTTCTGCACGAAGGGGTAAAAGCGCAGGTGATGGATAACGTGGGCGAGTGGAAAAAAATTAAATTAGCGGATGGAAAAATCGGGTGGATGCAGGCAAGCAGCCTGCAGACGATTTAGTCGAAAATTTCTTCAACCTCGAATTCCGCATCGGGGAATAGCGGAGTGCTTATCTTCTCTCCCATCGTAAAAATACGAACAAGCTAAAAACCCTTTCTCAGAATTTTGATAGACTTCAACTTCACTTTTATCGGGTGAAACCAGCCAATATTCTTTCGCTCCATGCCGGGCATACTCACGAAACTTAAATGTTCGATCCCGCTCTTCAGTAGATGGAGAGAGAATTTCTATTACCAGGTCAGGAGATTCTTTGAATTTTTTTCCATCGTTTACCCATAAACGTTCGTTCAAGAGAACGCAGACATCTGGCTGTAAACAGTAAATTCTGAAATAAAAACATCCACGGCTCCAAAAACCTTACCGATTTTGTTTTTATTAAGAAACCGTTTCAACAGATAAATCAAATTCGCCTGAATATATTGATGAAACGGTGTTGGTAAAGCATCCATAATCAAATCTCCATCGAATAATTCCATGGGCTTGTTTGATTCGCCGAGGGAAGGAATATCCCGGTACGTTATTTTCAGTTCTTCAGCTACTTGAGGCATACTATCACGCGTATTTTTTTTCTTATTGTACTAAACCGAAAATCAAAAATCAAATTGAATTTTATTTCCCCTCGTAAAGCCGTTCCGCCAGCACTGAAGGAAGTCCGGCGTCATAAATTTTATTTGCTGCGGTTGTGATGTCATACGAAGCCCTGATATTTTCATACCGCCATGTGCCGGTATCAAAAATGCCAAAGCTCAACTTCGGCACGTGGTCGCGGGGCTGCCCGATGCTGCCGACATTCACAATGAAGCGTTTCTCTTTGCTTACAACAGTTGTTCGGTCATCTTCACAATATACCGCCGGAACGTGAGAGTGACCTACAAAACAAAGAGATTGCTTGAAGTAATGAAAATTTTTTTGAGCATTGGCAGGGCTAAGAATATAATACCACCATTCAGGCTGGTAGGGCGAGGCATGAACGAACAAGATGTCGTGGCGTTCAATCAAGTAAGGAGAGCGGCTCAAGATTTCTTTGTTGCGCTCAGTCAATATGCTGTTTGTCCACTCTGCTGCGATACGCGCATAGGGATTGAAATATTCGGCAGCGGCGAGATTCACGGCGGCTTCATCATGATTTCCTAAGACGATAGAAGAAGTATGCCGGAGAACAAGCTCCATGCATTCGTTGGGATTAGCCCCGTAGCCCACAATATCTCCAAGACAGATAATCTCAGTAATATCTCTTTTCTCAATAATTTCGAGCGCCGTTGTCAGCGCTTCAAGATTAGCGTGGATATCCGAAATGATAGCAATACGCATGAAGAAGGACTACACCGCTGTCAGGTTTTCTGTTGTTTCTTTTTTGCCGCGGGGAACAACACATTGTTGAGGATGAGCCTGTATCCCGGGGAATTTTTATGAAGCTTCAAATCTGTCGGAGGGTCTCCAACGGCATGCTGGTAATCTTCGGGGTCATGGCCTCCATACCAGGTGAACGTGCCTCTGCCGTAATTACCATGGATATAGCGAACTTCTTCCGTTCCCTCTTTCTCTGCAAGAATGGTTATTGTTTTCTTGATTAAGCTCTTTTTAAAGTTTGTTGTCTGACCGAGAAACCCGCGAATGATGTTTGCATGATTTTGTGTCAGCATTGTCGGGACGGGGTCATATTTTGCAGAGAAATCGAATAACGTGAAGTAATCCGTTTCGGGGTTTAAAGTCATTACCAAATCGCTTGGAGGAATATCAATGTCCGAATATTCGTACCGAACCGGGTTCATCTCTAAGGTAAAGTTTTCAAACGCGAGGCACTTGGAATAATCAACTTTTTTTTGAGCGTTGAGGTCCGGCGGGTCTCCATCATACATCGCGTCGCAGATGTCCGTGTTCTCTGTCGCCAGGGCAATATCGAAA
>SCUC01000261.1 GCA_004322375.1 Bacteroidota bacterium | reverse complement strand
TCCGATCTCCGAGGATTATTGTCTCCACTTGTCGGGATGTGGATGGCGAATGGTATCATGGGAACGCTGGGGTTGTATTTAACTCTTCGTATCGGTCGCGAAACTCCTCAGCTGCACTTAGAGAAGCTTCGCAGGTTCATCCCGAAATCCTTGCTCTCTCCTGAAACGGAACAACCATCGGAATGATATCATATGAAACAGCTTGACCGATATATCCTCCGGCAATTTATCATAACGGCATTTTTCGCGCTGGCTGCTTTTACCGTTATTTTCCTTGCCGTTGACATGATGGAAAATCTGGACGATTTTATAGACCATAACGCGCCGGTAAACATGATTGTAACCTATTATTTATATTTCATGCCCGAAATCATCAAGCTGATTATACCGGTCGCGATGTTAATGTCGGCGTTGTTTACGACGGGGAGACTTTCTACGTTCAACGAGCTTACGGCGTTAAAATCAAGCGGTGTAAGCCTTTACAGGCTCATGGCTCCGCTGCTTATCTTCTCGCTTTTGGTGAGCGCCGCATCTGTTTATTTTAACGGCTGGATAGTTCCTTCGGCAAACAAAAAAAAGTTCGCCATCAGCAGGACGTATTTCAAAAAGGGGATAGAGTATTTTTCTAAAACAAACATCTTCGTTCAGGATAGCCCTACGAGAATTATTTCGTTAGGGGAATACAACGATGCGACCAGCTCAGCCACGCTTGTTTCCGTGCAAGAGTTTGACCCCTTAGACCCGACAATTCTTATCTCGAGGTACGACGCGCGGGAAATGCTTTGGGACCAGTTTTCCGATTCCTGGACATTAAACGATGGCACGACGAGAATATTCACGAATGGAAAAGAATTCATAAAACGATTCGATTCATTCCATTTCTCTGGATTACATTTTTCTCCCGATGATGTTAAAAAGAAGCAACAACATCCCGATGAAATGGACTATACATCGCTCAAGAAGTTTATTGATAACCAGAAACGGGCAGGGCAGGACATCGCGCGATGGCAGGTGGATTATTACGGGAAAATTGCTTTCCCGTTTGCAAGCTTTATTGTCGTGTTATTCGGTGTTCCGTTCTCCTCGGTAAAACGGAGAAGCGGACTTGGGGTTGAGTTCGGTATCGCGGTAGCGATATGTTTTTTTTATATGATATTTTTGAAGGTCAGCCAGGCATTCGGCTATAACGGCGACTTGCATCCTGTGCTTACGGCATGGCTGGCAAATATTATTTTCTTGTTGGGAGGGTTGTGGAACATGGTGAGGGTGCAGAAATGAGACTACGTAGGGCGACGAGTCTGGTCGCCCTACAACCGCTTAAAACGTCCAGCTTACTTTCGCTTCCTTAATTGGCACAACGCCGTAGGGCGTTCGCTGTAACCTCACATTAACCTGCGCATGTAACGCTTTGTTATAATTTGCCGCAGTCCATGCCGCATCCAGCGCGCTCAATACATGGTTGATAATCGCCACGCTGACCATCGTGCTCGCAACGTCGTAGTAATTATTTGCTTCCGCTCTCATTCGGGAATAAATTTTATAACGAGAATTTTCCGGGACGGTAAAATTATGGTCAGGAGGAACTTCAATAGCCGCGTCATCCCACCCGCTGTAAAACTGCTCATACTTTCCTATTAATTCATAATATTGCTGTTGACCGTAATAGGGAAGCTTATGGGTATATCCGTTGGTAACGCCATACGCGATAACCTCTTCGAACTCATGTAGTGCTTCCCAATTCAATTCATCAAACGGAACATAGAAAGTATCGGGATCAACAAACTCAATGTTATCATCATACAGTAAATCGTAAAGGTCGCGGTTGACATTAGAATTCAATAATTCTGCATGATCGTATGTCCATTTTGCGTAGCGTACTGCGTTCCAATGCTCATTCGCGTATGCCTCGAACAATGTCGTTTGGTCATCCCCCTTCTTATCGTAGAGATATGCCGTTAGCCACACACCGACCTCGATGCCGAAAAATATCGCGCCTTTAAGATAATTTCCTGCATACACTTCGCCCGCTCCCGGAAGGGCAAGCGAGAGCGCGCCGGCTATCCATGGGGATTTTTCAGAACGTGTTTCCGTCATATCGGAGAACTGGGGGATAGAATCATGTTCTTCAAGAGGAATTCTCATATCCCTGATGCTGAAAAAATCCACCTGATGTATGCCCGTGAGGTGAAGTTGGCTTGATGAGAGCGTCCCGTCATACTGGGTCCCGATGCTGGTCGTGTTACCTTCATCGAAGAGTGAAGTTCTCATAGGTTGAAAACTGCCGATTGTGGAATTCCCTATTTCCGGTATGTTTAAATGTAGGGGATTGCCACGTTCCGCCAAGGCGGGACTCGCAATGACAGTATGCAATGGAACGCCTGCAAACGCCGGTATGGTGAAGAGGAAAACGAGCAAGAACAGAGTTGTTAATTTCATGTCAGTCTTTCAATTAATCGAAGTCAAAGCCAAAGAGAATGCCGAAATGGTATTGCCACTCTTTACCATAGGTAACAATTGTTTGAGAATTTCTCTGGTAACGATCGAACTCATCCAGCCCGTATGTCGCGTTGAAGAAAATTCGGGTGGGGAATGCGTAGTACGAAAACGCTTCTAATCTCAGCTCAATGCCAACATCGCGTTTGAATTTTAAGCCGCCGGGGCTTCCTTCTTCCCACACATTGCCGACGTCGCCATACACTGCCGTGTATAATTTATCGAAATACAGGTGCAAGAACCGCACATCTATATTGTTCGAAACAGGGAAGCGGTAGGTGAGATTTCCATACACAAATTCATTCCCGCCGAGG
>SCUC01000260.1 GCA_004322375.1 Bacteroidota bacterium | reverse complement strand
ACACAGGCTCAACAACTACTGCCGTGCCGTAGCATAATACTTCCGTTACGCCGCTCATCATTTCGGTCGTGTCGTAACGAACACCCAGCAGCGCGTTCGCCCCAATTTGTTGCCCGTGAAGCACCATCATCTCGAATGCTTCCTCACGCGATTTCTCGCACAGCTCGGTGAAGAGCGAGATATTTCCACCCACCAGCGTTTGCAGCGACGCGCCGATGGTTCCGAATATCGAGCGGGAGCGCACCACAATCCCCCGCACAACTCCAAGCTGCTTTACCACCTTGAACCCTTCGATGGTAAATGTTGTGGTTGTCATCGGGTGCTTCTGCAGCGATTCTTTGAGCGCCGCAAGCTGTTCTGCCTGTGGGAGTTTATTAAAACATTCAAAACAGATGTTTTCTGTTTTAAAATAATAATTTGAAGGGTATTGCTTTCCGCATTTTTTACATGTTGTCATTGTTCATCAAGTGTTGTGAAGAAAATTGAGATAGAATGTTTTGAAAGAACAGCATAAGAGAAATGTGGTTTGCAGCGCGTTCCTCTTTCAGTGATTATTATAAAAAATACTCATTTATTGTGGATTTATCAATTCATGGGCTTAGAAACTGTCCGAAAACCTTTCTCATAAAGGATTTCGTCAGGTCAAAGACTCGTAGAGTTGAGTCCGCCGCGGCGGAAAGTCTTGCTTTTAGTGCAAAGTCACCCTTCGACTCCGCTGCTAATGACATGTGTCTTTCTAAATGCAGTAGAAGACTAAAAGTGGCGTTTTCATAACTTTTACCCATCCCTTTCCCTTCCCTACTTTGTAGGGAAGGGCAAAACGAACTCCCAAAAATACGAAGCAAATTGGCGGGATGGGTAGAGGTTAAGCGCATCACATTGTACGCACAATGTCATTAACCTGAATAACAATGGCTTGCCATTGATTGATCTCTAGGTGACGGTACCTAGAGTTTTCGGACAGCTACTTAGCACCAAAGGGCCAACCCTTATTCTTCAACGCTTTAATAAAAAATAACGCAATTCCAATCACAAGAATAACTACCGCGTACTTGATTTCTTTCTCAAAATTATTTCGCATCACCAGCACATATACAAACCCGGCAAGCGCCAGCAATGCAGGAAGCGGATAGAGCCACATGCGGAATGGTCGTTCCATTTCCGGCTTGCGGGCCCGTAACACAATCACTCCGACTGTTTGCGCGAGAAACTGAATGATAATTCTAATGACGACCAACGCTGCAATCACATCCGAGAGCCGTAGCGTGCAAAACAGCAACGCGACTCCTCCCAGCACAAGCAGTGAAACATTCGGGAAGCGATGTTCGGGATGAATGCGAGTAAACGGCTTGAAGTAATCACCTTCCAGGGCGGCGGCATACGGCACGCGCGAATAGCCGAGCAAAAGCGAAAATACGGAAGCGAATGCCGTCCACATAATCAACACCGTGACGAGCGAGCCCGCCCATGTACCGTACACTCGCTCCATGAAGACGGAAACGATATATTTGCGCGCATCGGATGCTGCCGTTTCGCTCATCTCCTGCCAGGGGATAACCCCGAGGATGCTGATATTCATAACAATGTAAATCGCCGCGACGGCAAGAATAGAATAGATAATCGCCCGCGGGATAACTCGTCCCGGCTCTTTCACCTCTCCCGCAAAGAAGCAGACATTGTAATATCCCCAGTAATCATAAATCGCGACGAGCATCCCCGCTCCCAGACCGTTAAAGAAATTTGAATCCAGCACAAACGCGTTAGGCGGAAAATCAAATGCCCGCGCGCCGTTAAAATGCGTAACCCCCGTACCGATAATCCAAAGAATCGTCAGCATCACGCCGACCCAGAGAAACTCTGAGATTTTCCCTACGACAGTTATTTTCCTGTACAAGAGAAATACCGCGAGAACGCAAACACCCATCGCAACAAACGTACCAACTGTTAGCTGAATGCTTGCCTTCATTTCACCGAGAAATGGCAGCGTGAGCCGGATGTCGTGCGAAGCCAACGCCTCTCCAAGCGATGGAACAAGATAATTCGCGTACGAAGCCAACCCGATGCATCCCGATGCGATGGAAAGCGGCGCGCTAAACGTCAGCTGCCAGATGAAGAGAAACGCCATCAGCTTGCCGAGCGAATCGGGATTGTAAATCGTTTTCAGGTAGCGGTACGAGCCGCCGGAGTTAGGCATCGCCGCGCCAAGCTCTGCCCACACAAGCCCGTCGCATATCACTAACAACGCCCCGACTATCCAGCCGATCATCGCCTGCGGTCCACCCATTGCCGCGATAATAAGCGGAATGGTGATAAACGGACCAACGCCGATCATGTCAATCATGTTCAACGCTGTCGCGCTGGGCAGGGTGATGCCGCGGATGAGTTCGCCGTTATCCCCTTTTGCTTTTGGGTGAATTTGTAATAAGCTCATAGGCGCTTGAAGGAAACTACCGTAGAAATTTCAATGCTCAAAAAACAAATTAGAATGAATATCCAAATTCAAATGCCAACATAAATTGTAGTAACGAAATTTTCGCATCGTGTTTTAAAAATTGAGATTGCATTTTATTTGTAATTTGTGCATTGTTGTTTGGTATTTATCGTAAATCAAGTGCGACTCACTTCTTCTCTAAGATACTCAAGTTGACCGTTTTAAATAATATGACTATCTCCAGCAACAAAAATAGAGTTTGTTTTTCAAGCGATGGGTATAAAACCCATCGATAGATGAGATTTTTATGAAAACGGTCAACTTGACTAAGATAGTACAATCGCTTAAATAATCTTCTGCGCTACTAGAAACAATGAGTTGCACAGTTTATTTTCGAGAAATCAAGTTAAAAAAAAGCTTCACCGCTCCTTCGTTGTAATTCCTCAATTGCCGGTACAGCGCAAGCGAGACATACATGTAGGTCCCTTTTCCAAACGTAGTATATAATAGAGAAGTTGGGGGTTGCTGTTCGTCGGTATCGCTCATGGCAAGAAGCCGTTCGTACCGGGGGGATGTTTTTGTCGTATCGTCTGAAGGTAAATAGATGCTCCGCTCTTGTACCCAATCGTTCCAATCTTCGTTCGTAATCTTGTTTGGCTTGTTGAATAGCCTATGAGAAGGATTGAGCATGGTTACCGGAGCGGTTTCCTCCGTTACCCGTTCACCGGTAAGCGTAACCGGGTAGGGCGCGAAGTTCTTTCCGTTCCAATCTCCCGGCTTGTGATATAAGCAAATAAGATTGCCTCCGTTCTTTACATACAAAAGCAGCCTGTCGTTATATCGGACTGCATCGTGACGGTACTCGTAAGCCCGGAGGTCTAATATAATAGTAGAGTATGTTCCGAGCTTCCCCTTCGCAAGCGTAGCCGAATCGAGCTTCTCATACCTGATATTGTACGCTCTCAGAGTCTGTTCAATCGTTTGGTCGTAGGTTGCAACAAGACCGATGAGAATATTTTTTGAATATTTTGCTCGAACGGAAGCGGGACTGTTCTCCCGCGCTTGATGAAGCAACACAGGGTTGAATTCTATCGCGGGAACAGAAAATCTTTTTTGGGGTTGTGGAATAATTCCCGAAAATAAATCCGTTGAGTCATACGCATAAGGAAGAGCCGAACGAACCATGTAATATTTATGTTGCCTGAAAAACGATGGAACAGAGTCGAGAACGATTTTATCCATCCCCTGCGAGCGGTGCATACTGAGAGCGTGCATAGCAATTTCATCTATCGTCTTGCCGGAAACATCCCGGCGTTTGGTATCGAGCGTAACGAGCGAATCTTGCGCGACGTTGCCGCGATTCAAAAACCGGAAAAATAAATTTTTCACCTGCCACGGAGCAACATCGCCGTTCAATTGTTCGGGATGGTACGATGGGTCTGCCGCTTTTTCAAACGCTTCATACGCCGTGATTCCTACCGCCTGATGATTCCCGTGCTGGCGATTCGGCTTGGTTGTAATTGTATCGTGATTCGTAATTATAACATCCGGTTTTATGACGCGAATCGCATACACAAGCCGGGCAAGCACAGAATCTTTCCCTCCCCACATCGCGAACGTCTCCTTTGCAGTCTTAGAAAAACCAAAATCCGGGAAACCGAGAAAAAATACCTCACTGCCGAGAAATACCGCTGCGCCAAGAGTTTCTTTCGTTCGCAAGATGCCGAGTTCCTCACCCAACTGCGAGCCGATTTCATTCTGTCCCCCTTCGCCGCGGGTATAAAAGATGCTGTATGTTTTTACATTTTTGAGCTTGCCATAATAGGCTAAGGCTGAGCCATCCTCATCATCCGGATGGGCGGAGAGGGAAAGAAGGGTGAGAGAAGATTGAGCAACACTGATAGAGCATAACCCAAGCCACAAACAAAGAACCGATAAGAATATTGTTGATTTCTTCATAACACGGTATTGAATGGTAATTTACTCATTTGAAATGAAATAACAAGAAAATGAATACGTTTGCATATCAAAAAAACGTTTCTTATACTATACCTATGAATTACAGATATTCCTTTTATTATTACTTTTACTTTAGCCCGCGCTTGCGCCCGGACGAGGAATACCTCTATTCATAATTGAAGAATGTTTGAATGAAGAAACCCCGCCGAGCAATCAGCGGGGTTTTTTGTTTTTAGACCGTATTCCATTGCACAATATTTCAATCAACGAAGAACACAAATGAAAATTACTGAGCTTACGCCCATGCTCTGGGTGCCGGATGTAGAAGAGAGCATCAAGTTTTATGTCGAAAAATTAGGATTTCGTTGTTCAAATTATGTTCCCGAGGCGGGGTGGGGTATAATCCGGCGGGATCATGTCGCCATCATGCTTGCGAAGCCGAATGCTCATTCTGCCTTTACCGGCGCGCAGTTTACCGGCTCGCTTTATCTCAACACTGATGACGTTGATGCATTCTGGCAATCGGTGAAAGATACGGTTACGGTGGAATACCCGATTGAAACCTTCGAATACGGAATGCGCGAGTTCGCCATTCGCGATAACAACGGGTATATGCTCCAGTTCGGACAGAATATCGAGAAAAATTTCTAATCCGCCCTGGCGGACGAATATCGAAACTCTAAATCCCGAAGGGATCCCATAGGGACAAATTCAAATCTCGAATGTTAAAAATATTTTCATGCATCTGAGAAAGCAGCTTAATTTTTGAATTTCGAATTTTTTAGAATTTAGGATTTCTCACATCAAACGCCGTTGTTGCGCAACATCATTGAAGAATTTTATCTAAACAAAAGAATACACTTATGGTCATAGTCATGTCATCGCACGCCACCGAGGCGGACGTTACTGTAATCACTCAGCACGTTGAAAGTTTGGGCTTGCAGGCACATCCGATAATTGGAGTCGAACGGATTGTTATTGGGGTTATCGGCGATGAGCGGCTTATCCAGAAAGACCAGCTCTCGCTCCTCCCCCACGTCGAAACGGTTATCCCTATCCTCAAGCCGTATAAGCTTGCAAGCCGCGAGTTCAAGCCAAATGATAGCGTTATTGATGTTGCCGGAGTTCGTGTTGGCGGGAAAGAAATCGTGACAATCGCAGGTCCTTGCTCTGTTGAAACGGAAGAGCAGCTGCTTGCAACGGCAACCGCGGTAAAACAAGCAGGAGCAAAATTGCTCCGCGGCGGCGCGTACAAACCGAGAACAAGTCCCTACGCATTCCAAGGACTTGGCGAAGACGGGCTGAAGCTGCTGATGAAAGCCAAAGAGCAAACCGGACTCGGCATCGTAACGGAAGTGATGGAGACTGCCGATGTTGAATTAGTGGCAGAGTATGCAGACCTTCTGCAGGTTGGAGCGCGCAACATGCAAAATACGCGCCTTCTTCGCTCGCTCGGCAAGGTAAAGAAACCGATTCTGCTGAAACGGAATTTCTCCGCCACGCTTAATGAATTCCTCATGAGCGCTGAATACATTCTTTCGGCGGGAAACAATAACGTCATACTGTGTGAACGCGGCATCCGCACCTTCGTGGAATACACGCGCAACACGCTTGACCTGAACGTCATCCCGGCAGTGAAGCAGCTATCCCACCTGCCCATTATTGTTGACCCAAGCCACGGCACCGGCAGACACGATTTTGTTCTGCCGTTAAGCCGCGCTGCAATAGCAGCCGGAGCAGACGGACTCATCATCGAGGTTCACCCCGACCCGGCGAAAGCATTTTCCGATGGGGAACAATCGCTCACGCTCGAGGCGTTTCAATCCTTGATGAACGAGGTGTCCGTGATTTCAAAGGCGATGGGAAGGCAGTAAATAGTTTCATGCTTCAAGTTTCACGTCTCAGGTTTCATGTTGAAGGATGCGAGATGGAAGATGTGAGATATGAGATATGAGATGTGGGATGTGAGATGTGGGATGTGGGATGTGGGATTTTACACTGGATGCATGGTGATGCAAGGTACGATGCTGATGCTCGATTCACGATGCATGCTTGCGGCAAGCTGGCACGGTGCAAGATGTAAGTCTCAGGCTTAAGGTTTTAGGCTATGAAACTAAACTCTCAGAATTGTCACCCTGAGGTCAATCAATGGCTTGCCATTGTTATTAATTTTGATGACATAGCACCTGAAAGCAACGCGCTTATCTTAACCCATCCCGCCAACTTGCATTGGGTTTTCGGGAATCCGTTTTCCCTTCCCTACTGCGTAGGGAAGGGATAGGGATGGGTGAAGTAATGAAAACGCAATATTCGGGTTTCTGCAACGAGTAGAAAAACATTTTCTGCCTCATGTCATTAGCAGTCCGCCGCGGCGGACTCAGCCTGACGAACTTCTTTATTAGGGAAGTTTTCGGACAGTTTCTACAGGTGGCAGTTTAGCAAATACCAAGAACAAAGTACAAATAACCAAGCTACAAATGACGAATGACAAATGACCAATGACAAACATAGTATTTGAAAATAATTTTAATTATACTCTCTGTCCAAATAATATAGTTTAGCTCGAAAGGATGTTTTATGATAGTTGTAATGAAATCCGGCGCGAAAAAGTCGGAAATCCAGTCTGTTCTTAAAAAAATTAAGGAAATAGGCTTAAAGCCTCACGTCTCCGCAGGCATTGAGCGAACCATCATCGGCATCATCGGCGATGAGCGGTTGTTTAAGAAAGAGCAATTTTCCATGCTCTCCGGCGTGGAGAACGTTATCCCTGTTCTTAAACCCTATAAACTCGCGAGCCGCGATTTTAAAAAGACAACCACCGTTGTTAATGTCAATGGAGTCAACATCGGAGGAAACAACCTCGTCACAATTGCAGGTCCCTGTTCTGTAGAAACAAAAGAGCAGCTCTTGAAAACAGCCCACATTGTAAAAAAAGCCGGAGCCCAGTTGCTTCGCGGCGGAGCGTACAAACCCCGTACCAGTCCTTATGCGTTTCAAGGATTAGGAAAAGACGGGTTAAAAATACTCGCGGCAGCGCGCAAAGAGACCGGGCTGGGCATTGTTACCGAGGTGATGGAATCTCAGGATGCGGAACTGGTTGCCGAGTATGCCGATATGATACAGGTTGGAGCGCGTAATATGCAAAATACCAAGCTGCTCCGAACGCTTGGAAAAATCAAGAAACCGATTTTGCTCAAACGAAATTTCTCAGCAACACTGAATGAATTTTTAATGAGCGCAGAATATCTCCTTTCCGGCGGAAACGAAAACGTTGTGCTGTGCGAGCGGGGCATCAGAACGTTTGTTGAATACACGCGCAACACGTTCGATTTGAACGTCATTCCCGTTGTGAAGCAGCTTTCTCACTTGCCGATCATCGCCGACCCAAGTCATGCAACGGGAAGGCAGGATATTGTCATCCCGATGAGCCGCGCGGCAATCGCGGCAGGCGCGGACGGATTGATTATTGAAGTCCATACGAACCCCGCGGAAGCGTTTTCCGATGGCGACCAATCCATTACACCGTCAATGCTCGAACAATTGATGAGTGAAGTGCAGGCAGTTGCCCATGCAGTGGGAAGAGAGATGTAGGCTTCAAGCTTACAGCCCGTTCTACGAACCGTAGGTAGGGTTTCAGGATTCAAGTCTCAGGTTTCAGGTTGCCAGATGTGGGATATGAGATGCGGGATGTAAGCGGTTTGTAGCTCCCTCAGGCAATAATAACTCTTGTGATTAAAGACTACGTCGTTGATGCGAGACCTTCAGGTTTTTAATAACCTTGAAGGTCTTTTTTATTTATTGATGTTACCCTATGAATAAGGTTTAGCAGCCCACGACTTAAGTCGTGGGCTGCCGGTGACACTTTTATTCGTATCTGTGAATTCGTAAATTAACGGGGCGGCTCTCCTCCCGCATCGTCCCGGAAGTTTAGCTCATAGTACGCGCTGAGATACGACTATTTTTGAAGGAGAACTTCCGGGAGGGCAAGAGAATTATTTGACCAGGAGTAATTTTTTTGTCTCAACAAAATCGCCAGCTTGCAGGCGGTAATAGTAGATACCGCTTACAATTCCGGTTGCATCCCATGTCAGCGACTTGAATCCTGCATCCTGAATTTCATTAACAAGCGTTTCCACTTCCTGACCTAGAAGATTAAAGACCTTCAACACGACATGGCTTTCAACCGGCAGAGCGTAGTTGATAGCGGTTGAAGGATTGAAGGGATTAGGAAAATTCTGGTAGAGAGCGTATTCTTTTGGCGTTTCCTTTCCTTTCCCGGCAGTCACACGGAGCTTGAACGATTCGATTTCCCCGGAAATTTTTAGGGGTACCATCTCTGCTAGAAGGATAACCTTTCTTTCATCGTTTGCGTCAATCATTTCAATTTCAAATTCGCCGACATCGTTCAGCCCGGAAGCAGTTATCGTTACGGGATAGCTCGCGCCGGTAATCCGTATCGGCATGGTTTCTGTTGCCTTCGTTGCCGAAAGGTGTGTGAGACTTCGGTCGGTAGAGTATCTTACATCGAAGCCTGCCGGAGGAACGGGAGGCAGTTCATACAATTCCTCGTTCAACTTAGATTTTGAAGAACCAATATACAACGTTCTTTTTCTTCCTTGCGAGTCCAAAAACGTTATGGATGATAACTTTTTTTCCGTCTCAGAAAGAGAGTTTGTGGTTTCGCCCATACGCATATCCTTTGTTACAGGCTCGCTTGATGGCGTTGCATTCAACAAGCTCCCGAATCTTAACGCCAATTTCCCGGCGCCATTAACTTTTACCCAATAGGCTTTTCCTGGCTTGATTGCTGCCACGGGCTCATAGCCATTTAGGTTTGAAAACTCGAAGTACTGAGAAGGAAGCGAAGTCCCGATGGGTGCGACATTCGAGGTTTGAATCTGTATCGAAAGCGCGCCTATCATATTCCATTTATCCGCGACATCTATGGTCTCAACGTATGAGGCTGTGCCTGTAAATGATTCCAAATAGGAAGATGCCGATTTTAGCCAGTATCCCTTTCCAAACACTAACGTTTCTTTCTGCACATATCCATTTTCAAACGTAAATGCACTAGATACAATGGAATCGTAAAGCGCTGATGTACTGTAATCATTGACTTTCAATGGAACCGAAACCATATTCCAGTTTTGTTCGAGCCCGTAATTAAAGCTCGTAGTTGTTCCGGAGATTTTCCTGGCGCCGGGAATGAATCCACTCTCTGTCGAAAAAGAACCGCCTGACATTGTTGTCGCAATTGGAATTCCTGCAGAGGTGGTTAAGGCAAAAGAACCGCCGGAAGATAATCCACCACTGTTTCCGGTACCATGCCAGGGATGATTGACCGTTTGAGCAACTATCAACCCTGCCGATACCAACAACGAGAGGATCAATATTATTATGAATGATTTCATAGGAGTATCCCTTTCAGCTTACTTTAACTGGCCAAGAGATTCGTCTCCGGATTTCATTAATCGAGAAGCTAACGATTGAACAAACTTTTCCAATTCTTCAACGCGAGCCTGTAGCGATTGGTTTTGTTTATTCAGTTCCTGGATAGTCGCTAGAGCAATTCCTGCCGGATCAATTGTCGAAATAGATCTATCGTCATTTCCCAATCCGAACGCTGCGCGAAAATCCTGTGCCATCGGACCGATATGCTTCACGTTGTTGTTTTCGCCTTTATAATTCCATATGGAAATAGGAAGCGAAGCGAGTCTTTCAAGAAGAAGCCTTCCATCAACAGGAACAAAATTCTCTTTCTTGTTTTTGTCTGAGGAATTCGTCCATGTTCCGCCTGTGGTAAGGTACGCGCCGGAGGAGGTATTGATAAGCTTTGAGGTATCATACGTTGCAACTCCGCTGATATTTCTGGTAATAAATAGCCCGCCGTCGGCGCGAAGCACCATTTGTTCTACCCCTCCTGCGGCAACTGTGTCTGTAGAAAGGATCTCCTTGTTTGCCGAGAGGACTATTGAACCATTATAGTTTGCTTTCGCTCTTGTTCCAGCAGCAATCGAATAATCAGCAGCATAATTACCAAGACCGCCCAGGATAGAAGAATAATTTCCTGTAATGAGATTATCTTTACCACCGCTAATTGAAGACCAAGCGCCGGCGCCGTCAATAACGTTATTGGAGCCGCCTGCTATTGCTGAATATGCACCTGTGATAGAATTAAATTGACCGCCTCCAACAAAACTTTTTATCTGAGAAATCGAGTTATATAACCCTCCGACAATGCTTGAAAAATCTTGAGTAATATAATTACTAATACCATTGCCTACAAATGAAAAATTACCGCTAACGGAATTTGAGTCCGTGAACGTGTCACTGCCTCCGCCGCAGATAACAGCAAATTCACCGCGGGCAAAGTTGTTGCCGCCGCCGCCCACAAACGAATACATTTCGGTTGCCTGGTTTCCTGCGCCTCCTCCGATAGTCGCGTAATTTCCCGAAGCGATATTATTCGTGCCCCCTGCTATCGCACCTGTACCGCTTGCCGTGCTATTAGGACCTAACAACGAACGCGAGTTTAAGGAATATGGCGCGCTGAGCAGTTCAGAGCGGGGCGAAAATGTAACGGGAGAGGATATGCTCGGACCTGCAGTTGCGGTCATTTCTAAAAACAACGGCTGGGTAAATGCTATCAACGCGCTGGTCGAACCAAGAGTGGCAGTAAACGTTCCGGCGGTAACCGTGACAGATTGTGTTTCCGTCCAAAGCGAAGCTCCGCCTGATAGTGAATCGTAGAGAGTAAATTGAAGCGTGTAACTTCCGTCAGTTACCGGTACCCCTCCCGATGTGAGCAATCCCTGGTAATTAATCTTGTTGGGAATTTGTGCGTTGACATTGATTGTAACAATGCACATACACAACATAAAAAAGTAGAACAAATATTTCATAACGCCCTCAATGAAATTAATGATAGAATTGTGATTTAAGTTGAATCTACTTGAATAATTGATTATTTCCAAGTAATTCTAATTTTTAACAGGGTCACAAGACTAGGATTGTTCGAGAACTAACAAGCGATAGAGAATAAACCAAAATGGAAACCGAGAGTCTAAGTAACAGAAACTAACGATATAGCGCTAAGTTACAACGATCTTTGAAAGAGAACTTCCGGGACGGTGGAGGAATTATTTGACCAAGAGTAATTTTTTCATCTCAACAAAATCTCCAGCTTGCAGGCGGTAATAGTAGATGCCGCTTGGAAACCCGGTTGCATCCCATGTCTGCGACTTAAATCCTGCTTCCTGAATTTCATCAACAAGAGTCGCAACAAGCTGTCCTAGGGTGTTATAGACCTTCAACGTAACATAACTTTTCCCTGTTAGCTGGTACTTGATAATTGTTGATGGATTGAAGGGGTTGGGGAAGTTTTGCGCCAAGCCGTATGCATCCGGGTTTGAGAACTGTTTCCTATGATCAACATCTGTTGTAGTTATAGGGAGTGGCAGAACTCGCGAGGCGCCAGCCGCGAGAATGCCTTCATCAATCAGCCCCCCGGTACCGTCATCGCTCAGAACGCTGACCATAGTGTAGTATGTGCTGTCCAATCCCAATAACTGTAATGACACAGGCTGCATCAACGGCTCCAACACCCACCCCATGCCATCGGCATTTCCAAACCAGAGGCTACCGGGTATCTCAGTCACAGCACCGGTTTCTGTACTGAACCCCAGACGTCGTCCCTGACCATCAACGATGAATCCCTCAACGGGATCTAATAACGCCCTAAGAATGCTGCCGCCGATGATGTTTCCAACAACGTTTACTGCCGTTGAAAAGAGGGGAGCGATAGCGGAATGATGGTCGGTGGAGATGTCATTACTTTCGAACGATGCCTTTACAATGGTTAGGATTTCCTCTTGGACATCCCGATTGTACATTAATCCGAGATGGGAGACGTCATCCGAAGTGTTACTTCCCTTAGCAAATGGTTTGAGGTTCACCCTGGAGTCACCGATAAACTGACCGGAGGAAGATTCTATGGGTACCGTTCCATCGCCGCTTGATGGCGCCACGATATCGTCATACCAAACTTCATCAGTCTGAGCATCACGAGCGCTAAAGTCGTTAAATTTAACAATGGCATTTTCTCCTCCTTCGGGTCCAACCTTTTCTGCAACGGCAGTAGGGGTAGCAACATTGGTAGCATAAATTACCGTAACAGAAGCCTTCTCAGCAAAAGCGTTGGGGTCTCCATTAAGGACAAGATCCAATCCGGCATTCAAATCCAATATCAGGTTGTTTCGAACGGAGGAATTGTTAT
This sequence comes from Bacteroidota bacterium, assembly GCA_004322375.1. Classification (GTDB taxonomy): domain Bacteria; phylum Bacteroidota; class Ignavibacteria; order UBA10030; family SZUA-254; genus FW602-bin19. The sequence goes on along the minus strand of SCUC01000260.1, from coordinate 6,479 downwards.
TAACATTAGTAAACCCGCTCCCAAAATCGATAAAATCATACGTGGCAAGCAGAGAACGTGCCGTCTGGTTAAATTGATTAATAAAGCAAATCTCCGACAGGTCATCACATTCGGGAGGCATGATGGAATTCAGACTGATATCAAGATCCGGTCCTGTGATGGTTGCTCCAGCCATGACCTTTTGATAACCCATATTCAAAATTTTTGATAGGACAAGCTGGAACGCGATATCAACTCCCCAGTTATCATGCAATGGATTCCAGGCTTTGGAAGCTCCGCGATTGGGGACACCGACCATGATAAGATTATCCACCACCGGTAGGGTTTTGGTTCCATCAAACGTTCCACCATAAGCGGAACTCTGGATATACGTTCGCGCTACCAGCCCACCGGTGCTATGGACAATGAGGTTCACTGAATCGAGAGGATTACCAGGGTAACTTATCTCCCATGCATCCATTGCCTGCTGAAGATAATATCCCAAATAGTCAACTGCATATTCGAAAACCCCATCCGTAATGGAGGAGGCGCTGAGACCGTCCACAACTCCATCGAAAACATTATCTGACGGGCCCGGTGGAACCCTCCAATCGTAGTTGACGACAAAGAGGTCTTTTCCTTCTACATACCCGACATTTTTTAGGGTTTGGAGCAAGTCGTCATAGGCATGCGCCAGAGGATCAAGCTGCAATCCGGTAGGATGGATGCCCCTTGTAAACATCCATGGTCCGATGTCGTTGACATCAGCCGGATACGTTGCGCCGATGCCGGGGATAAGAAGGACCGGACGACGTACCTGCATCGGCTTCAACAAAAACGCACGCGTTTGCCCGTTATGCATGCCCTGACCAACAATTTCCCCCTCATCGTTAATATCGGTTGCACGGAGCAGTTGCCAACCCGATGCAGAGTCAACCAAAGAATTAAGGTCAACTACTGTAGTATCTTTGTAAATGGCAGCCCGTCCATCGCTGACTCCAACAATGTCGCCGTGATTATTAAGTGCGGTTGGGAGGAAATCAGGAATAGTTTTCATTATTCCGACACCTCTTCGCCAGACAAATCCAGTATTTGCATCCGAGCTATTTCCGATAACAATGCCGCTGTCATTGATGTCAGATAGTACGGGAATTTCGATGACATCCGGATTACCATTCCGCCAAACAACTCCAAAGAATTCACTCGTCGAGGTAAACGCATAACCAATAATTACACCACTGTCGTTAATCCGTTGCGCAGAGTAGCCCAACAACTGAGGTACTGAAGGTGCGGCAAGAATGCTTGGAGAGCCATTGACCCACCGGGTGGCAGCCCCACTGGGCATTTGCCCGAAAAAAGCAGAAAAACCTACTATCACGTTATTATTATTAATGCAGAGCGCAGAGGTTCCGGATGCGTTTTGAGGTTGTTGAAGCGAAGTCAACACACCGGACTTCCACTTGACCGCCCGGGGCTTGACCACCGAATCGGGCAGGAACACTATTGCAGCTCCGACGACCTGACCGGAATTGTTGATTCCAAATGCGTGCGAGGGACGGTCATGTTCAAGGCCTCCAATATTAGTGATGATACCATTTTGCCAAAAAAAGCCAAGCGTAGTGGATTGTTGAGAATAACCAACAACCTGTCCGCTATCATTGATTGCTGTAGCATAGGAGGAAGAGCCAAGCGTTCCCAGATCTATCACGGAGTACTTCGATTGACAAATTACCGGAGTTGAATTAGCCGTGGTAATAGAGAGTACAACTACCAATGTTGATAGCCATCTGAAAGGGGGGGTTATCGTCTTCATTTATTTTGATAAAAATTTTAGTGTAGATTGTACAAGAAAATCGAGATTCTACTTTTCTACTTTTAAAGGATACTAATATCAAGGCAGTTCAACCCTTCAGGCTGTCACGGTCCATGACCGCCCAGCTAATGGGAATGCAAACTCGTTATTTGACCAACAGTAGTTTTTTTGTATCAACAAAATCCCCTGCTTGCAACCGGTAGTAGTACATTCCGCTTGCAAACCCTGTCGCATCCCATGCCTGCGATTTGAACCCTGCGTCCTGCATCTCATTAACAAGCGTTTCCACTTCCTCTCCCAGAAGATTAAAGACCTTCAACACGACATGGCTTTCAACCAGCAGCGTATAGTTGATAACCGTTGTGGGATTAAACGGGTTGGGGTAGTTTTGATTCAGTAACAATAGACCTGGTGTTTGTTTACCCTGTTGCAACAGTTCACCATCAGGAGGAGAAGGTGGAAGTTCAGAGATATTAATGATTGAAATCTTTCCCGCAGCATTCGTTCGAGCAGGCAATGATGATAAAATTAATTCTCCCTCGAAGGCAGTTTTTACCCAATACCCTTTCCCGGGATATATTGTATCGCTTGAAGTGTAACCCAGGGCATAACCGAAAAATTGGGATGTTATCATTTCGGGGGGAATGGATATGATGTCTGTTACAGCTAGAGGAAAAGAAATAGAGCCGATAATATTCCATCCTGCGGAAACATGTATAGTATCTGTGAGCAGGGAAGCTCCTGTTATTGTTTCAGTGACCGCAGATGAAAATTTCAGCCAATATCCTTTACCGTTTATCATCTTTGCTGATGTCAGGTATCCATCTGCCGGCGAGAACATAAATGCGCTCCCGACAGATGCGGGAAATAAAACACGAGCCGAATCGTTAGAAACGAGAAGCGGATTGGAGACAATGTTCCATGACGCTTCTACAGGAACGGCAAGAGAAATTTCCGTTTCTGAGATAGTAATCATATATGGTTTTTCCCCTGTACAGCCGTTGCTATCTGTTGCAGTTACTGTAAATGAAAATGTTCCAGAGGAATCGAGAGTGCCGCTTACAACACCGCCCGGAGAAAGAATTATGCCTTTTGGCAAGCTACCTGCAGAGACGGAATACGAGTACGGCGGCGTACCTCCGCTTGCCGTGACAGTATCATTATATGGATGACCAACAGAATCATCCGGCAACGAAGCAGGCATAAGCGTTATTGTTGCGCATGGGTAGGGGAGAACAACAAGGTTGACGCTTGCAGTATCTGAGCGTTCCTGCTCATCAGAAACAATAAGCGTTACGTTTTTTACGCCCGCGGTCGTATTCGATGGAACAGGTGCAGTAAACGTAAATACCCCGTTCCCGCCTGTTGTATCGCCATGAGTGCCATCATCATAAAATGCTTGTGATGCACTTCCGCCGATAGAGAGAAGGTTTCCTGTTACTGTCAGACCTGTACTTGCCGGGCCTGTACCAGCGACAACAATTCCGGTAAGTATAGTTGAATTTCCTGCTTGTACGGTATCAGGATTAGCTACTCCTGTAATTGTTGGGTCGTTGGATGCGAGCATGCCGCCAGCTAATATTCTCTGGGCGTAAATGTCAGAGTGCGTGGATGGTCGCCAGTCAGCCCAGGTGATAATTGCGCCTCCCGAACCATCGCTAATCAGCGTGTGAAACCATTGATCGTTTGAAGCAGTCGAGATTGCGACGCCGTTCCCGGTCCATTGCAGAGCGCCAGCGCTATTGATTCGCCGGGCATAGATGTCTAAACCGCCATTGCGTTGGTCTTCCCAGGCGATGATAGCGCCTCCGGAGCCGTCACCGGTTATCATGGAATGCGTTTGAATGTTTGTCGCCGTCGAGATTGCTACGCCGTTCCCGGTCCACTGCACAGCCCCGGCGATGCTGATTCGCTGAGCATAAATGTCAAAGCTGCCACTGCGCTCGTCATGCCAGCTGATGATGCCGCCGCCTGTACCGTCGCTCGTGATGACGGGATTGACCTGTCCGCTTCCTGCTGTTGAGATGGCAACACCGTTCGTGGTCCACATCACGGCTCCTGCGCTATCGATGCGTTGGGCGTAGATGTCATAGCTTCCGCTACGCTTGTCCATCCAGGTGATGATAGCGCCTCCGGAGTTGTCGCCGGTGATGGCGTGGGCATCTTGATCGTTTGTCGCTATCGTGATGGCGATGCCGTCAGTTGTCCATTGCACAATGCCAGAGCTACTGACTCGCTGGGCGTAGATGTCATATGCAGTATTGCTGCGGAAATCACGCCAGGTGATGATGGCGCCTCCTGAGCCGTCGCCGGTGATGGCGGGTAAATCTTGAATGTTTGCCGCCATTGAGATGGCGACGCCATCTGTTGTCCACTGCACGGCGCCTGCGCTATTGATACGCTGTGCGTAGATGTCTTCCGTACCTCCGCGGTTGTCTTTCCAGGTGATGATTGCGCCTCCTGAGTCGTCGCCGGCGAGAGCGACTTCTCTTTGTACGCCTGCCGCCGCCGATATAGCGACGCCGTTTGTTGTCCACTGCACAATGCCAGCGCTATCAATCCTCTGTGCGTAGATGTCATAGCTTCCACTGCGCTTATCATTCCAGGCAATGATGGCGCCTCCTGCACCATCGCCGATAATGACAGGCTTGTCTTGAGCGCCTGACGCAGTCGAGATGGCGACGCCGTTTGTTGTCCACTGTACTACACCTTTGTTGTTGATTCGCTGAGCATAAATGTTAACGAAGCCGGCGCCTTCGCGCCTATCCTCCCAGGTAATGATAGCTCCTCCTGTGCCGTCACTGGTAATGGTAGGATAGTCTTGATATACTGGCGCCGCCGAGATAGGGGTGTTTACAGCCGGGTTGGAGGACCATTGAGCAAGAAGAGAAGTCTCGAGTTGAAAACAGAATACAGCAAGAATAACCTTGTATATGAACGGCAGAGAAATATATTTCATTATAGTATTTCCATATTTTTTTAAAAAACTAGATTGATAGCAAAAACGATGATTAAATTTAAGGGTGGTTCCAAAAACTCGCGTCCGACTGTCCTTCCCGCAGGAGCGAAGTCTCGCCCTGCGGGAAGGAATCTCAATACTTGAGGAATTGAAATTGTTTGGGCATTGATCCGCCTCGGCGGACTCGCCCCGATGAAGCTGGGGTTCGGTCAAAGACCCGTAGGGAATGACAGGCTACTTTAGTTTTTAGAAGTACCCATTAGAAAAACACCTTGAAGAGTTTCACAAACGTAGGTAAAATTACAGCTTATTATTTTACTAATAGTAGTTTTTTTGTCTCGACAAAATCCCCTGCTTGCAACCGGTAGTAGTACATTCCGCTTGCAAACCCTGTCGCATCCCAATTCTGCGATTTGAACCCTGCATCTTGCATCTCATCTACGAGTGTTGCTACTTCTTGCCCAAGCAGGTTGTACACTTTCAGCAAAACCCGGCTTGCTACGGGAAGCGTGTAGTTGATAACCGTTGCAGGATTGAACGGGTTGGGATAGTTCTGGTATAACGCATAGACGTTTGGCAGAGGCTCAACGCGGAGAACGTACTTTTTATCTTCCGATGGATGGAGCACTGCCGAGCTATTTCCTGAGAGTGGAATGGCTGCCGTAATTTTCTTTCCTGTTTTTTCGAGGAACGAATATTTCAGATTTGTTTTTTGCGTAATATTCCAGCTCAGCTTGAGCGATGCGTTCTGCGTTTGAATGAGAATGGGAAATTCTTTCGGTTCCTTCAGCTCTTTAGGAATCAACTCGCCAAATTGATTCGACGCGAACCTGATGTCCGTTGAGCCTGCCGGAGGAGCGGGAGGCATTTCGAACATACCCGTCTCCGTTTCAGCCGACGATTCTTGTATGCCGAATACCAGCTTCAATTGTTTTCGTTTAGCTTTCGCGACCGCTCCCGGTTCTTCGAGGAGAATAGAATTGAGCTCATCGCCGGACTTGTTCGCAGCAACGGAATTGTGTTGTCGCTTTGAAGCAAGCGAGGCATTGAGAACAAGCTTGCCGTTTCTATTGGTTTTCACCCAGTAGGCTTTTCCGGGTTCCAGTACATCGGCTTCACCATAACCGTCATCGTATCCGAAGAACGAAGAGGTAACGATACCGGAGGGAACCTGGAGTATGTTACTGACCGGCACCGGCATCGAAATCGTACCGATCATGTTCCATTTATTGTTCACGGAGATAGAATCTTTTGTTCTGGGGAATCCGGTTAGAGTAATATCTTCCCCTGCATCAAACTTTACCCAATATCCTGTGCCATTGGTGAGCGTGTCTTTTTGTTGATACCCGCCGGAGTAGAGAAAAGCCGAGGAAGCCGCCGTGGGGAAGAGCGTTGTTTTACGGAAATCAGTCACGGTTACCGGGAGTGAGAGCATGTTCCACGAGGGCGCAACGGAGACGGAAAAGAGCGATAGCTGCTGTGAGGCATAAAATTCCCACACGCCCGCGCTGCTGTAATGATTGGATTCAGAACTTCCCGCGTTGTATTCACCTACGCTGTGGATATTAACGTAGGAGGCGGAAGAGGAGTTACCGCCCCCTGCGCTTACGTGCGACTGGAGGAGCTTATAATTCTGCCCAAATCCAGCGGCTGAAACTAACAGTAAACAGAGCAGTAGAAGGCTTTGAAAAACCACTCTTTTGTCATGTTGAGCCCGCCTTGGCGGAT
>SCUC01000259.1 GCA_004322375.1 Bacteroidota bacterium | reverse complement strand
ATTTATTAAAGATATTGACGGACTCGTTACAATAAAAGAAAAAGAAATTATGGAAGTGTGATTTATTCTTTTTTATACTAAAGCCGACTCTTGATACAAAAAAATTAAGAGTCGGCTTTTGCTTTTCAATAACTTGCAAAAATGAAACAAGATTTGCATTTTCACGTACTCTTAAATAGGTATGAACGATCAACAGCCATATACTGCAGAAACTGCCCCACGGGCTACGCCAAAAAGACTCTATAAATCCCGCAAGGATAGAATGATAGACGGTGTTTGCGGTGGAATCGCAGAATACTTTGAACTTGACCCAACTATCGTGAGAGTTTTATGGGTTATCCTTACCATTGCAGGTGGTTCAGGCATATTTTTGTACATCGCTGCTATGATTATCATGCCCGTCAATCCCGAGCAAGTAGGAACATATAATTCCTTCCCTTCAGGCGCTCGCCGCAGCTTTGACCACAAACGCTTTTGGGGCATCTTACTCATACTGCTTGGAGCTTTCTTCTTGACAAGTAATCTTGGTATCTGGGGCGGATTTGGTTGGTGGAGTCTCTCATGGAAAGTGCTATTCCCCGTTATTATTATTGCTACCGGGGTTGTGCTTGTTATGGCTGAAATAAAAAACCGCAAACACCCTTCCCCGACTGAAACAGCATTCAGCAGTGAATCATCATTCGCTCAACCCGTAAAGAAAGAACTTAAGAGGTCAACAACCGATAAAAAGATTTTTGGCGTATGCGGCGGAATTGCAAATTACTTCGGAATTGATTCGACAATTGTAAGAATTATTTATCTTGTTCTTGTTTTCGCATCGTTTGGGTGGGGATTATTATTGTATGTCATTCTCACGCTCCTGATGCCGGAAGAAAAACCTACGACAACTTTATAGGAACGTATGTATGAATAATAATATTTCATGGTTCGGAATTGCTCTCATCGTTTTCGGCGCTCTCCTCCTGTTAGTTAAAACTGATGTTCTCAATATTGATTTCAGCCAGGTGTTATGGGCAGGTCTTATGGTTCTGGGCATCGGAATTGTCGTCAAAGGCTTTGCGAAAGACCATCGAGGGAAAATATTTTGGGGAACGGTTCTTTTCCTCTACAGCCTTTATTTCTTTATACATGAATTTGAATTCATCCAGTATTACCACCATATTTTTCTTCCCTCGACATTCCTGATTTTAGGAATAGCGTTTCTTATGTTATTTATTAGTAATACCCGTGAATGGGCATTGTTGATACCTGCATTTTTCTTTGGAGGAATCGGCGCTGCCTTCTTAATGTCGGAAATGGGATACATGTATTATGAAGATGTGTGGGATGTGCTATGGCACTATTGGCCCATACTGTTGATTGCCATTGGGTTGGGAATAATGTTTAAGAGAAAGTCAACACATCCGACACCGCCTCCCCAAGCAATGGTGTGATATTTATCAACTGAAGGTTACAGCCCACGATTACGTGGGCTTTTTTGTTTAGAACGATGGATAAATAAGTTCATTGGTAATATTCCGATAATTCTTGTATCTTTGGTTAGATAACTAAGGGAAAAAAATGACAGACCATAATCTCACAGATACTCTAATCAACGAAATAAGCAACTTACCGATTACTGAACAACGACTTGTTTTGGAATTCGCTCGCTCTTTTCATTTATCAATTCAAAAGGGTGTTTCAGGCGATGAAATGTCAAAGCGTTCCTATGGTTTTCAAGAACAAGATTTGATTGAAATGGAACAGGCTATACTGGAAGGGTGTGAAGAAATAGAGCACAATGAATGGTAGAATACTCCTTGATACATCTATAGTTATTCCATATTTTAATCGTGATGTTAATATACAGGAAAAACTAAGCACGGCCGAAAATATTTACCTTCCATTTATTGTAATTGGAGAGCTATATTATGGCGCTTTTAAATCTACTCGAGCGATAGAGAACATTAAACGTATTGACAAGTTTGTAAACGATTCTGTTGTTTTGTCATATTCTACTGAAGTTGCACGAGAATATGGGAAGCTAAAAACTGAATTAAAAATCCAGGGGCATCCTATCCCTGAAAATGATA
>SCUC01000030.1 GCA_004322375.1 Bacteroidota bacterium | reverse complement strand
ACGAGAATAGCAAGAATGAATATCCCGAATGCTACCCCGTGGAGAAGGTATAAACTAAGAGAAAGAAGGGCTATTTTGACTCCATGATTGGGTGAGAAAGGCGCTTTGAGAGAAAAGAGCCATGGCACGGCAAAGAAAAGAACGGCTATACTTGCAGTGTAGCCGAGGAGACCCATATAAAAAAAGAAATTGAATGCTAACAACACGCCTAACCATCGAAAGGGGTGAGCATGATTTGCGGTTCGAAACATGAATCGCCAGCCGCTAATAAACAGGAGGAGGTAAGCGGAAAGCATAACCTTGCCGGCTATCTCGATGGGCATGAAAAAATTCAACAATGCCAGCAGTATGCTAACAAGAGCATTCGGTGGAATTGGAAACCAGCGTACAGCGTATAGGCTTTCACTATCGAGCGTGTCGGTAAGAGCCGCGTGCAATGTTTTACCCTGGAACAGCCATTCAGGGTAATCCTGGAGCGGTAAATATGTATTGAGCCAGATGGCGCACAACAGCGCGAGCATCGAGCATGCTACAATGAGTTGAGGAAGTTTCTCCGGTAACCGAAAGCTCATCGTGTGGCTCATATTTTATCTATGGGTCAACAGGACAAAATTTATCATCAGTAGCCAACATAGAGAAACGTAAACAATGCGCTAAGAAAGATGTTGAAAGATGTTTCAGGTTTCATGCTTCAAGCGACGAGCTAAGGACCATTCTTTGAGCAAGAAATGGGCAATCAACTGCTTATCCTTCCTAACGGGATTTTTTACTTTCCGTCTTTGACGAGACTCGCCTTTGGCGGTTCCCTTTTGACTTTTTACTTCTCAAAACTGTTTTCTTTATCGCTTTCGGCTTTACAGACTTTGCTACAGCAATTGTTTTCTTAGCAGATTTCTTGCCGAGAACTTTTGCAACAGTCGCTCCTAGCATTGCCGGGCTTTCAACAACATGAATTCCCGCCTTGCGCATGGCATCCATTTTTTCCGCTGCGGTTCCTTTGCCGCCGGAGATGATTGCGCCTGCGTGTCCCATTCTTCTTCCGGGAGGAGCCGTTCTTCCCGCGATGAAGCCGATGACCGGTTTTTTGAAATTCTTTTTTACGTATTCTGCCGCGGCTTCTTCCGCCGTTCCGCCGATTTCGCCAATCATAATGACCGCGTCGGTCTTATCGTCTTCGTTGAATAACTTCAGCAGGTCGGTAAAGCTGGAGCCGATGACCGGGTCGCCGCCAATGCCGACACAGGTGGATTGCCCCATGCCGAGCTCGCTCACCTGCCAGACTGCTTCGTATGTCAATGTTCCACTGCGGGAGATGATGCCGATTCTTCCCGGCGTATGGATGAATCCCGGCATGATGCCGATTTTACATTCTCCCGGCGTGATGATGCCCGGGCAGTTGGGTCCTATCATCCGCACCTGATGCCGGATAAGCTGGGCATAGACTCCCACCATGTCCCGCGCAGGAATGCCTTCCGTAATCGTGACAATCATCTTGATGCCCGCGTCAATCGCTTCCAGCACGGCTTCCGCCGCGAACGAAGCAGGAACGAAAATCACCGAGGCAGTCGCGCCTTCGTTTTTTACGGCATCGGCAACGGAGTTAAACACCGGCACCTGTTTCTTGAACGGGTACTGCTCGCTCCCTTTATACTGCGCTCCCCCTTTGCCCGGCGTTACGCCGGCGACAATTTTTGTTCCGTACGCGAGCATCTGCTGTGTGTGAAATGTCCCCTCGCCGCCGGTGATGCCCTGTACTACTACACGTGTGTTTTTATTGACTAATATACTCATGGTTGTTCAATGCAAAATTAAAAATTCAACCGCTGAAGCGAGTCTCGCCGCGGCGGAAATTAAAAAAGCTTCTCAAGGGTCATTGAGAGCCTCTGAAGCGCATGTAAAATACGAAATTTTTCTGAACTTACCTCTCAAATGCTCCATTTCCCCATGACAATAATAGCAGTTGCATACTCAGTAACTGTACGATTGAAATCATATAAACCATATTGTCATATCTGCGCAGGCAGGTATCCAATCATTGTCTGTAGAAACCGAGAGAATGATTGGATTCCCGCTTTCGCGGGAATGACAAAACGCAGTTTGCTCTTTTTTATAAAACTACTGAAAATCTAAGTGGAAGAGACTTTTGCAATTGCTATAATTGTTATTCCTTCACATAGGTTTTTGCAAGATAAAACGCCACCTGTTCCAATTCATCTTGAGGGGCGGTTAAGCCGTTTGCCACCATACGGGCGACAAGTCCGCCGGCTTGCCGGATATTTTTGGGCGGTCTATTTTCAACATTGCTTAGCGCGTGGCATTGACTGCAAGTGCTTTCAAATACTTTCTGCGCTGCAGCAATATCGAATTGTTTCGTCGTTATCGCTTCGGCTAAAATTGCGGGGTCTATCGCTGCTTGCGCTTCTGCCCGTGCGACTTGTTCGTTCTTTTTCTGTACTCCTTGCTGCAGTTCAGGCGAGATGGCAATAAGGTACGAGGTAACATGCCATTGTTCTTCTTCGCTGATGGGAGTGAACAGCGCGCGCTCCGCCATACGATTCACGGTTTGCATCCACTGCTCAGGCGTGCGGGGCTTGACGAGTATCGTTCGCATATCGTGACATTGAACGCATTTTGAAAGCAGCACATCCCGGCCCTTCTTCAGATTCTTTACCGAGGACAATTCTTCGAGCGGCGCTGAGGCAGGCAAGCCCGCTTTCAGTAAGAGCATCTTCACCCGCTGTAAATTTTCCTCGCTGAATGCCGAGCCGCCGACCGCGCTCCTGTGCAGATAGACTTCCTTCATCGCAAAAGGAACCGAGAGACCGATTAACAGAAACGTAAACAGGAACAAGAGTATTCCGAGAAATGGAATCACCGCGGACTCAAGATGCTTGAAGAAACGCACGATGGAAATTTTCACGATGAGGATAACGCCTATGGACATGCCGAGGAGAAGATGCGCGACCGTTCGCGCCGGAAATTCAATTTCGTAGCTCCAAAGCCTCGGAACCATTTGCATCATCATATAGACATAGATGACGCCGTACGCGTAGCCGATAAACCTGTGCAGCAGCATCAACCGCGGCGGCGCGGAGCTTTTTAATTTTGCATGGTCAAACGGGTAGCCCCAGAGGTGAAACATTAGGAATGTTCCCGCCGCGCTGAGGGCGAGAAACACGATGCCGAGAATTGCGTTGCCGAGCGTATCCATACCTACTCCAACAATTGTTTGATAAAAGAACGATGATAATGATTATCGCAACGGGCGCGATGAGCGCGGAAATTGGATTACCCTATAGAACTAATGGACTTAAGATAACCGTTTTAGTGAATCAAATATTTGAAACCGATGAATCGGTTTCATTGTATTAGTTTTATTTAGCCATGACTTAAGTCTTGGGCTGTTAGACGCGTAATTATAGAAATCGTTTTAACGATTTCCTAAAAACGGTCAAATTGAATCATTAATGTTAAATCTCTCCGCGACGAAACTTTTGCATAATCTCCCATTGCTCAGGTGGAAGCGTTTTAAAGAGAAACTCCTGTGCTTCTTCCAGCCAACGAAAGCGTTCTTCAACAGAAAGTTTTTGAAATTCTCGTACCTGTTCATCGGAAACATAATACGAGTATCCATTCTTTTTTATTGCCATGTTGTCTGCTTTCATTGTCCTTTGATGTGTTGTTCAAGTGCGATAATATCGGAAGCATCCTGTTGCCGGTTAGTGTTTTGTTTAAGAACAATGAGATCATCCACGTGTACCACAGGCACTTGTAGCTGCCCAAATGGTCTGATCACGCGTCGTTCGTAGCAGGCATCGAAGTTAAGAGGATGTGCAAAGAGTATATCAACAACCCGGTATTCCTTATGTTCACGAAAGAACGAGAAGACCAACATGTTTTTTTGTTCCTGCCACTGGTTCCGCATTTCTTGATTTGCCAGTAGCTCAGGATTGACAGGCACTCGCGGAGTATAACCGATTGAAGTTAAAGCTAAGACAGTTTGATGCACGTTGGAGTCATCCAAAGCGATAATAATATCTAAGTCTTGTGTCATTCGTGGAATGCCGTACAAGCTAACGGCAACTCCTCCTACAACCAAATAGCGGACATTGTGTTTGTTTAACGCATCAAACACTTCTGAATAAAAAGCCATCATTAGCCTTTCTCTATGCTGTCAGCTATCCTCAATATCGTCTCCTCCCCGAACTGCCTGCCGAACACTTGCATCCCAATCGGCAAGCCCTGCAAATCTGTTCCACACGGAATGGAAATACAGGGAACGCCTGCAAGGTTAGCTGAAACCGTGTAAATATCGGAGAGGTACATTGTTAAAGGGTCGTCAACTTTTTCTCCAATCTTGAATGCAGTTGTTGGAGAGGTTGGCGTGATAAGACAATCCACTTCGCGAAATGCGTTATCAAAATCTTGCTTGATGAGCCTCCGCACCTGCTGGGCTTTTCTATAGTAAGCGTCATAATATCCGGCGGAAAGCACGTAGGTGCCGAGCATAATGCGCCGCTTGACTTCCGCGCCAAAACCCTCGCTTCGGGAGTGAACATACATTGTTGTTAAATCTTTGGCGTTGGGAGAGCGATAGCCGAATCGCGCTCCATCGTAGCGGGCGAGATTTGAGGATGCTTCGGCAGTAGTGAGTATGTAATAGGTCGCAACGGTGTATTCCGTGTGTGGCAGCGAGACTTCTTTTACGATTGCCCCTCTCTGTTTCAGGATTTCTACTTTGCCATGAATAGCATTTCGAATTTCTTCATTAAGCTCGTCGGCAAAATATTCTTTCGGAAGACCGATGCGTAATCCCCTGACATCTCCTGTCAGATGTTCAAGATAATCGGGCACAGGAACGTTTGCCGATGTTGAATCGTGCCGGTCATGACCTGCAATGACTTGTAGTACATGCGCGATGTCGCGCACCGATTGTCCGAATGGTCCAATTTGGTCGAACGAGGAAGCGAATGCAACAAGCCCGTACCGCGAAACGCGCCCGTAGGTTGGCTTTAATCCGACAACTCCACAAAACGCTGCAGGTTGTCGCACCGAGCCGCCGGTATCGGTGCCAAGCGCGGTTCTTGAGCAGTTTGCTGCGACAGCTACAGCTGAGCCGCCGCTGGAGCCGCCGGGAACGCGCGTTTCATCCACCGGATTGAGAACGACTCCGTAGGCAGAATTTTCCGTCGAGGAACCCATTGCGAATTCATCCATATTTGTTTTGCCGATAATAATAGCATCGGCATCGGCGAGCTTTTTTATCACAGTAGCATTGTAGGGAGAAACAAAATGCTCAAGAATTTTTGAGCCGCAGGTAGTCGGCGAGCTTTCCATGCAAATGACGTCTTTGATAGCGATAACCATTCCTGCCAGTGGTCCTGAAGTTCCGGTTGCGATTTTTTTATCAATAAGACGAGAGCGTTCGCGCGCTTCATCGGTAAACACGGAGCGGAACGCGTTGAGGTGTTTTTTCTGCTCTATGATTGTAAGGTATTCATCGGTAATGCGCTCGCAGGTAATTTCGCCGGATGCAAGCTGCTCACGAAGGGAATCGAAGGGAATAGGATGGGGGACGCTCATTCCTGCCACAGTTGTTTGATTAGAGTGATAGTATGCTGAAGCCGTCCGGCTTGCCGCGGGACGGCTTCATAAAAAAATTGCCGGTATGCTTTAGGCTTTTGGCTCTATCTTCTTATTATTGTCGGCGGGCTTTTCCAGCTCATCCTGGACGTCGCGCGCCGCTTTACGGAATTCTTTAATTCCTTTTCCCAAGCCCTGTGCAAGCTCGGGGATTTTCTTCGCGCCGAAAAAAATCAATACAATAAGAAGAATTAATATTATTTCACCGGTTCCGATATTCGGCATGACTATACCCTTTCTGTTAATGCTATGTGCTGATATTCTTCATACTCATCAAAATGCCGAAGCAACGATGAGAAAATTTTTTGTCCATCAATAGGACCGAGAGCAGGATCGGCTGCGCGTTCCGGGTGGGGCATCAATCCCATGACATTTCCTTGAACGTTCATGATTCCTGCAATATTCGCGACTGAACCGTTGGGGTTCGATTGTTCTGTCAACGATCCATCCGGCTCGCTATACCGGAAAAGAATTTGGTTGTGTTCTTCCAATTCCCGCAATGTTCTACTATCAACATAATAATTTCCCTCGCCATGTGCAATTGGGATGCGAAGAACTTCACCCGGCAGGCACGCATTGGTGAATCGTGTATCGGTATTTTCAACCGTAAGGTTGACAAATTGACACAAAAAGGTCAATCGTTCATTTCTGAGCAGCGCGCCGGGCAGCAAGCCTGCTTCACACAAAATCTGAAAACCATTGCAAATCCCTATCACCGTACCGCCGCGGCGGGCGAAGGAAACGATTTCTTTCATAATCGGGGAAACACGGGCAATTGCTCCGCATCGCAGGTAATCGCCGTAGGAAAATCCTCCGGGGAGAATAACAACATCAACGTCTTCCAATGAAGAGCTTTTGTGCCACAGGAAGATTGTTTCCTGTCCGAATTGATGCTTCAATATATGATACGCGTCGTGGTCGCAGTTCGATCCGGGAAATACAACGACGCCGAATTTTGGTTTAGACATTTCTTAGGTTACAGTTTACTGTTTCCGGTTTCCAGTTTACAGTTTACAGTTAAAGGTTCAGGCTTACAGCCTGTAGGGTTTCAAGTATTAACAATAACGTGCGCGTGAAACGTTTGTTATACTATAAAAAGATTTTGCAAACGATGAACAAATAAAAGAACTCCGGCTTCTGCGCCTGAATGAGAAAAAAAATTCTAGAAGTTTCATCAAAATCTAATGATGAAGAAGTCAGTCAAAGACCCGTTGGGAGTTCTGGTCTCGTGAGTTTTTCAAAGTTATGTATCAAATTCTCTCTTACGCGTGCATGACATAACTCCAGAACTCCACTCATCCATCAATCCGATACACACTGCTCAACGCTCAGCACCCACCGCTCATAGCCCACATTGCATATCTCACATCGGGTCAATCGAAAACGAATAATCTTCCATCACAGGATTCGCGAGAAGTTTTTTACACGCGAGTTCCGCAGTTCGTTCCGCTTCCTCTTTCGTTTCACTCGTCAACGTCATTTCGACGAATTTTCCGATGCGCACGTCTTTCACGTCGTTCATAGAAAGGCTGTCGAGGGCGTGATGAACAGCTTTGCCTTGAGGGTCAAGAATGGACGTCCTCAGCGTGATGGTAATTTTGGCTTTGTACACTTCGTTCTGTCGTTACGCGTCAATGCTCGTCATGTCGCGTTCTTCGGCTTCGCGTTTTTCTGCCGGATGAAGCAGGTTACGAACTGCTTGAACGAAAAACCGCAAAGGTCCGGTGGCGACATACAAAATAAAAATAGGGAAAATCGCTTTTCCGCCGGAAGAAATCATTGCGGAAAGAGCAAGCATGGAAAAGGCAAAACGCCACGGGTGCAGGGCAATGCCCCGGCGGGAAAACTTTGGAGCCGTATCGTACTTGAACGAGCTGACCATCAATAACGAGAGAAGAATAACGATCGGGGCGAGCATTGTTGCGCTTAACTGTGGCAGTCCCGCTCCTTCGCGGTGGTAGGTAAGAATAAATGACGTGAGCATGATTGCCGTTGCGGGTATCGGCAAGCCGCGGAAGTAGTCTTTATCATATCCGACAAGCTGCACGTTAAACCGCGCGAGCCGCATCGCTCCGAACACCATCGGCATCGAGCTGATCATAATACCAAGAGTGCCAAGGGTGCTGAGATGTAACTGGTAAATGAGGAACGAAGGCGCCACGCCGAAGGAAACAACATCGGCGAGAGAATCCAATTCCACGCCGAAATCGCTGGACGATTTTGTGAGGCGCGCCATCAATCCGTCTAAGCTATCAAAAATTGCGGCGATAATAATCAACCATGCGGCAAACTCGATGTCGTTTCTCGTCGTATAAATGATGGAGAGAAACCCGCAAAACATATTCAACGTTGTAAACAGGCTCGGCACAACAGCTCTCGTAATTCTCATACAGTTCTCATCAGATTGTTCAACATACGTTATTTACTTTTGCCCCGTCGCTTCAGGTGAATAGGTCGCAAGAATCGTTTCACCCGCGACGACGCGGTCTTGCAGCTTGACGTTGATAACAGAACCCGCGGGCATAATCACATCAACCCGCGAGCCAAACTTTATCATGCCGAACCGTTCGCCCATGACTGCAAGCTGGCCGACTGTAATAGGGGCGACGATACGGCGGGCTACAGTGCCGGCGATTTGCTTAAACAGCACCTTGTAGCCGCTCTTTTCAACACCGATATGCGTTCTTTCGTTCCGTTCTGAGGATTTATCGTCGAACGCAACCAGGTATTCGCCCTCAATATAACGAAAATATCCGATTGTGCCAGAAATCGGGAACCGGTTGACATGGACATTCAGGGGGGACATAAAAATGCTTACCTGAACCGCTTCGCAGTTGAGGTATTCTTTTTCATAGTATTCTTTTATTTGAACGATGGTCCCATCGGCGGGAGAAACAACGATGTTGTTGCCGGGAGGAGTGATGCGGTCGGGGTCGCGGAAGAAATTGAACACGAAGATCGTCGCGAGACCCACGATGCCGAACAAGCTATATCGCACGATGCCGTTTTGGGTAAACAGTATCGTGCAGATGACGAGGATCGCCGCGAGAACAAGAAACTTGATAACGACGTCAATGCCGTACTGGGTAATCACGCGGGAGAGGAGGTTAAATCTTCAGGGAAAGCCTGTTAAGCAGCTCGGTATAAACTGCCTCTGCGTCATCTCCTTTCGGAGAATATTTATTGACGTCAACGCCGTTTTCCGTGGAGGCGTCTCCGAAACGGCACGTTCGCGGGGATAGGTCGTCTCCGAGATAGATTTGACCCTTATATCTGCCGAATTCAAGCTGCATCTCCACGAGGGCAAGCTTTCTTCGCAGGCATAAGGCGCGAAGCACGGCGTTAATTTTCGAGGTGAGGCGGTTGATTTGCTTGCACTCGTCGGGAGTCGCGATGCCGAGAGCGTAGAGGTGATGCTCGTTTACCCAGGTTACTTGCTGGTTCGAGGCGTGGAGATAGTATTCGAATACCGGAAATTCCAGCTGCGAGCCTGCCGCAATGCCGAACCGTTCCGGGATGGATCCCACGCTGAAATTATACGCCCGGACGGAGACGGGAATCATCTCCAGCTTTCGCACCATCATTTCGGTATCGGAAAGACGCTTGACAAAATGCGTGGGGATGTGAAATCCGTCAATATGCTCGAACAGGTAGCAGGAAATGCCGCTGCGGAGGGCGGGAACGACGAGCTTCTTGCTTGAACGTTTCCCGTTTGAATTTCCGTTGGCAGTAAATTCTTGAATTAAATAATCCGGGTCTTGCGAGTAGTAGAAATTTGTTTCGTGTCCACCAAGAAAAAGTTCTCGCTTCCCCTCGCGCACCGTTGAACGTTGTGTCGCGGTTGAAGATTCAGGTTGGCGCTTCATAGTCGTTTTATTGATTGTTGCTGATAGTATGATACCAAAAACAAAATCAAAAACCAAACACGCCGCGCACAGGGCTTTTTGTTACTATCGTTGACGGTGAGCTTGTTGTCGGTTAGAAGGTTTGCGGTTGAAAAAAAAGCCGATTCGGGACTGTTGGGATTCAGAGATGTCTAAAACGCCGCGGCATGAAATATTAGTTGCTCATTGTATTATTAACGCGGAGCGTTCGGTGTTACATTCCCACACCTACCAGAGACGGATCGTTGACTGATAATTGATAAGGAGCGTGTGAACGAGGTTAGATGAGATAATAGCGATGCGTTGTCCCGCCAATGCGGGACAAGAACAAAAACCATGCACTATTATTCTCATCTCCGGGTGGTGATGTTCGCGCATCACCACTCGTCTGTTTTTTAGTCACTCGTGAATATCATTTCATGCTTACGACCTTTTGATATAAAACTTGATTTCCTTTTTTCAAAGCTGCAACATATATTCCAGAAGAAAGATTATTAGAATTCCATGGCACAGCATATTCCCCAGGGGAGAGTTGCTCATCAAGTACCTTCTCTATGTTTTTACCCAGCATATCGTAAACTTCCAGCACGACATGTGATTGAATTTCCAAAGCAAATTTAAACGTAGTGATGTTATTGAAGGGGTTAGGGAAATTCGTATAAAATTTGAATTCTTTGGGCGTGGTAGGAGTATCCATAACCTCTGTGAGCATAATTCTTCCTCTGCGATAGTATATTTCCGGTTGGTCTCCTAACACAGTATCTGTCCAAGCTACATGAATATAATTGTTATTAATAGCTATGTCAGGACCTATATTGTTATTATTACTAACCTCCGTTATGTCGTATTCTAATGACCATGATGTGCCTTTATCTGTACTTACTTTGAGATGAATACGGTATTGTTCGCTTTCTTGTATAAATCTTTCATCTTGCCAAACAATGCCAATGTTATTCTTATTCACTGTAACCCTCGGGAAGGTGCCTGTGGGTATGGTTGTAATTATTTGTTCACCTTGCCACGTAACGCCGAAGTCTGTTGAGTGACGTAACATAACGGTCGCTCCAAAGCCGTTGCTCGAACCGTATTTTGCATCGCGCCAAACAACATAAACCCCCCCCCTATCATCAGCGTTAATATGAGAAAGGTCGGAAACTAAAGAATCCGTTGAGGAAAGAAAAATTTCAGGGGCCCATGTTTCACCATAATCTGTGCTATAGCTAAAGCGTGTTTCTGCCGCATCATTAGCCGCTCCCTCTCGCGTTTCATAGAGTACCCCCCCCTTAGAACAATTTCAGTGAGAGTATTTCCATGCAATCGCTCGTCAAAAAAAATCCATGTCTCACCGTAATCAGAACTGTGAGCAAATCCTTGGTCGGTTGATATTTCCCCTCGTATGACATAGTTTAAGACAACGTGCTCGCCTTCGGCAGTAATACTGTAGGATTCTCTCCCCCAATCAGAAATCACTTTTCCTTCTTCCCAGGTAGCTCCATAATCTGTTGAACGTTGCAGCCATAATCCCAACAAGCTAGTGTCCGAAGTAAGATAATTATATACTGTGCAGAAATAAATATAGTTGTTGCTAACTGCAAATCTGCCGTTGCTATAAAAAGGAGGAAACGTATCGGTAAGCAATACCGGGGCTTGCCACGATACCCCGCTATCGGTAGAACGCGCAAAAGAATTTTCTGCTCCGCCGTACCAGCAGAGATACACATTGGAACCAAAAGTTTCTAGTCTAGGCACATAAGAATTCACGCTATCAAATGTCATCCTCTGCACCGGCTCCCACTCAATGAGCGAGTCTGCGATTTGGGCAAAGCAATGCAGTGCTGAAAAAATCAGGAAAGGAAGAATTAACATCAGAATCATTTTTGTCATGTTACAGCCACTACAACATTATTATTATGAATCTCTGCTACAGGGGAGAAAGAATGTGTAAGTTTCGCTACAGACGCGACGCACTCAACTCTACTCCGTTAAGGTAAGAATAGTTTTTACGAAAGTCAAGTTTATTACTGTTTTTCGCTTAGGTTAGTGAGAAAGACTCCCTATAAGATACGCTGAAATTATGAGAGTAGCAGTGTAGATTATTTCCCCCCATCTCTCAAAAACTTTTTTTATATTGATGGCATATTTTACAACAGCTATGCACAAAGAAATCGCCCGACAACTGTTTGATGCTTACGAATCGTTCCCGCTTGACGCGTTTACGAGCCGGAGGTTTACCTCTGCACAATTTCACTCTATAATAGATAAGCTTGGTTTGCCGGCTTCCGGCTGGCGCATCCGCGTTGTGGGTCAATCGTTGGAAGGGAGACCTATCCGGTTGCTCTCTGCCGGAACAGGCGAAGTGAGCATCTTGCTCTGGTCGCAGATGCACGGGGATGAATCAACCGCGACAATGGCAATCGCGGATATTTTCAATTACTTCAATCTGTACGAGAGCGAACTGCAAACCCGGCAATTGCTTTCTCAGGTAACCATTCACTTCCTCCCGATGCTCAACCCGGATGGGGCGGAGCTCTTCCAGCGCAGAACCGCTCAAGGAATTGATATGAACCGCGACGCTCTCGCGCTTCGCACACCGGAGGCGCGCATTCTCAAGAGCCTTCAGCAAGAGTTAAAGCCGGACTTCGGGTTCAACCTGCACGACCAGGAACTCAGCACCATCGGCAATTCTAAAATTCTGACGCAAATTGCATTATTAGCCCCTGCATACAACGAGGCGAAAGAGGATAACGACGTGCGAACAAGAGCCAAGCATCTCAATGCAACATTTGCGGAAATCATGCAGATGTTTATCCCCGGCGCAATTGCCCGCTACGACGACTGCTTCGAGCCGAGAGCATTTGGCGACAACATGCAGAAATGGGGAACCGGCACGATGCTTGTCGAATCGGGTCACGCGCTGAATGACCCC
>SCUC01000258.1 GCA_004322375.1 Bacteroidota bacterium | reverse complement strand
GACGAGGACACCATGTAGAGCGTAAGTGAAGTCAGGTCGAAAGACCTGACTTCACACTGTACACACACCCCGTACCCCTCTCAAGAGGGGATTTTTAATCCATATTTTACGTACTGTAGGTTTTGCGACCTGACAACGCAAGACCAATCATTTCAAAATCAATAACTTCTTCACATCTGTGTAGGACAAGATGCCATCTCGCGAAGGAGTCCCTTGGACTTGTCCTACTGCAAATAGTTTATAATAATAGACCCCGCTTGGCAACCCGCTCGCATCCCATATTTGAGACTTGAAACCTGAAGCCTGAAACTCTTCAACGAGTGTTGCCACTTCTTTGCCAAGTGTGCTATATACTTTTAGCGTTACAAAACTATTAATGGGTAACTGATAACGAATTATAGTGGTGGGATTAAAGGGATTGGGGTAATTCTGATTTAGAGCAAATTCACCAGGGATTATTGTATTATTCTCATTTGTTTCATCGCCCGGTGGAGGCGGTGGCAATTCCGAGGTTTGGAGGATGTGAATTTTGTTTAAGGAGAGCCCGCCATCTAATGAAGAAAGAATCAATTCACCATCCTGATTGACTTTTACCCAATAACCATAGCCGGGAGAGATAGTATTAGAAATTGCGTAACCCTGCTCGCCGTAGCCGTAAAAATTGCTCGTAACTAATCCTCCCGGAATACTCATAATACTTTCCACCGGCACTTGATTTGAAATTGAACCGATGAGATTCCAACCCTCTTTTACATTGATTGTGTCTGTTGGGATGGGGGAACCGTTAAAGAGAATAGTCTGAGCAGAAGGGAATTTAAGCCAGTATCCTGCGCCAATTTTCAATGTTTCTTGCTGTTCGTACCCTAACTCCGGATTGAATAACATCGCTGCGGAAGATGCAAGGGGGAAGAGTGTCGTTTTGCCGGCATCCGTAACTGTACAGGGGAGTGAGACGAGATTCCAACGGGCGAGTACATCAATTTGCGTGCCGGATTGACGATTGCCAAAATTCCTTCCATTTTCGGTATTTCCTGCCCATAAAGTAATTGAGTAGTGTGATGGAGAGGAGGGAGAGGTTTGCTCCCACCCTGATTGCACTTGTTCACTAATAGTGTAGTTTCCCGGTTGTAAATTAAGGAACATATATTGGCCATACTCGTTTGTCGCTGTTAAACTTGACGTTGCGCCAGAGAGTTGGATATACCAACCAGCAAGTCCTGCTTCTTCGCCATCTTGATTGCCATTCTGATTCGCATCATTGAATACGATGCCTGAAATAGATGACGGATTGCACAGCAAATTAATTATTACACCCGTTTGTTCCGGATGTGCCTGAACATTCAACCCGTCATAAAATCCACCGGGGTTCTCAGGATTGATGATGTAGTTATATAATTTATCGGAAACCGGAAGCGAGAAATTACCAGTGCTGCTATCGCACCTTGTAAACGTAAAAGCTGTATCATAAACGGAGCCGTGAAGAGTAACAGGTGACCATGGAATTTCTCCGTTGATTCTCACCGTGCCTTGAATGGAGGAATTGACATAATATGAGACAAGGTCGTAATAGAGGCTATCGCCAGGATGCAAGCCATGAATCATTTTTACGCCTACCAGGTTATAGTCGGTGTTTATAGAATAGTAGGAGGCAAGCCGGTAGTCATCATCGGAAAGATCGTCGGCTAAGAAATCAATTTCAAAGAAGCCGGTCATATCAGTGGTGGTACGGCGTTCAATCTGTGAGTTCGTCATGAAGCGAATCACGCTCACATTATTATTTGTAATTGGGATTCCGTTCTCATCTTTGAAATACCCTACAACTTTTGCGGCAGTAGAAAGGTAAACGAAATCAAGACCGGAGGGATTTCCATCCAACGTGATTGTATAATTTGCGGGAGAAATAATTGCCGGCTGAAAGGGATTAAAAGCATCAGCCAGAGAAACAGTCCATGGGTTTCCTGCCGTATCTGCAGATGTAGCTATGGAATAATTGCCTAAGGAGTCAGTTAGACCTTCCCAAAAGCTTGGACTATATATATCTCTCCGTTTTACTTGCATGAAAAGATATTGCGCGCTTTTTCCGGGTGGAGGCGTTACATGTCCTGAGACTGTATGCGCTATCACCGGTAACGGTGTGACTGTTCCAGTACAAGTTAATGTTACGCCTCCCTGGTTAAAGCTGAAAATATAATCAGCGGGCGCAAACCCAACAGGTAATGCAAATGTAACCGCCCCGTTTACCGAACCGTCCATATCGGGAAGCCCTGTGCCTCCGCCGTCTGTCTGTGAGTAGGTCATCCGTTTTTTATCTATTGTGGTATCTACCAGCCCGTTATGGTCAACATCGAGCCAAAACTCGAATGTTGCGGTTGCACCTATGGGAACTGTATAGCTCCAACTGATAGTATCACCCGATACCATAGAGAAATTTGTGCTTGAACCGTTGACTAAAAGATTATCAATTTGTGCCTGGGAGGAGAATAAAGAAATAAGAGTTAAGAAAATTAAAAATCCGGGAATGCGCGTTTTCATTCTAATGTCCTGTTCTTGTAGAATTGTGAAGGTAATCGAAGTGCTTGAATCAATTTGAATTGCACTTTTTATAATGATGACTTATCAATAAAAAGAGAGAACGGGACCTCCAACAAGCGCAAAGCAGCGCGAAGTTGAGGTAGTATGATAGGAATGGATAAAGAACAGTCATACCTATTTGACTTGTTCTTACATAACAATTTACCTTTTTATTTGTTGATAATCAAATACAATGTTCTTTTGACAATGTTTCATCAGACGTATTTTATTGATCACCGCATGATGAAAGGAATTCTTTTAACTGAGGTTAAGAAAAACAATCGTAGAGTTTGGTTCTCTACAAACAAACCTCTATATTTGTATCCGACCTTATGCGCAACGATGTTATCCGAATAAAAAATGCCACGTTTTATGCTTATCACGGCGTTCTCGCTGATGAGCAAAACCATGGTGGGAAATTTGAAGTGGATGTTGAGATTCGCGCAGATCTTTCATCCGGCATTACACAGGATAGCCTAAAACGGACTCTTGATTATGAAAAGCTTTATGCAGTCATTCAATCAACCGTAACGGCGAAACGTTATTATTTGATAGAAACACTCGCAGATACAATTTTGAAAAATATCCTTCGTGAGTTTCCGCAAGTTGACGATATTGTGGTCAGGGTACGTAAGCCGCATCCGCCGATCAAGGGTGTGGTTGATTATGTTGAAGTCGAAGTTTCGGAAAAGCGATGAGCAATGTTTCGTGTTTTTCTTGCGTTAGGCTCGAATCAAGGAGACAGGCTTCATTATTTGTCGAAAGCTATTCTTGAAATCAAACGGGTAGTTGATGTAAGCGCTGTTTCTTCAATATATGAAACAGAACCTGTCGGAATGGCTGAGACAGAATTATTTTTCAATATGGTGTTAGAAGCGAAGACAACATTATTACCTGCAGAGCTTCTCAACAAACTCAAAAAAATAGAAACAGCGTTGGGACGTAAGCATAATTCTCACAACAGCCCGCGAGAAATAGATATTGATATTGTGCTGTATGAGGATTATATTTTTAAGGATGAGGCTGTAGAACTACCTCATCCTGAGATGTGGAAAAGAAAATTTG
>SCUC01000257.1 GCA_004322375.1 Bacteroidota bacterium | reverse complement strand
TTACTCAAGGGTGGAATCTCATTGGTTCCATTAGCTATCCGGTTGACCCGGCGCAAACTGTACTTTATGGTGAGGGGGAAGGGTCATCGAACCTCAGCGCAACGTCATATTTCGGGTACGACAACGGGTATTTCATTGCCGATGTCTTAACGCCGATGCGAGCGTATTGGGTTAATGTTGACGAATCCGGCACCATCGGGATGGATAAAGATGGTCTCGCGCCCAAAAGAAGCTCAATAACGTCAACATTGAAGCAGATGAATTCTTTAGTAGTCCAGGATTCTAAAGGCTCACAGCAATCGTTGTACTTTGGGTTCAACTCGAATCTCGATGTAAAGAAATTTACGCTTCCACCGGCTCCTCCAAACGGGGCATTGTACGCTCATTTTGCATCAGGCTCGATGCTCGAAAATTTATCCGGGGAACAGTCTAAAATTGCGCCGTTGGTAATTTCTTCCTCGTCCCTTCCATATTCAATCAAATGGGATATGAAGGATAATACGGGTTCTGCTCTTCTTTTGATTGACGGAAATGCAATTCCACTTCGCGGGTCGGGCAGTATTACGGTCTCCAGCCAACATGCCGATGTTGCATTGAAGATGGATGCGACACCGTTCTCGGGAATGCCGAAAGCATTTGCATTACACCAAAACTATCCTAATCCGTTCAATCCCGCAACCGTGATTGCATTTGATTTGCCAACCGATGAGCTTGTAACCCTGAAGATTTACAATATCCTCGGTCAGGAAGTAATGACGGCTATTGACAGAACGGAATTCAAAGCGGGGTATCATACCCATTCGTTAAACACTTCCCAATGGGCAAGTGGAGTATACTTCTATAAGCTATCAGCCGGCAACTATTCAAGTATCAAAAAGATGGTGTTAGCGCGATAATAACTACTATGCAGTAACGCTACGTTCAGCAATGAATCGTTAGCAAGTAATTTTTAATAACCTTTATTGATGCCTGCATTACCCGCAGTGTGCAGGCATCATTTTAATTTCATTGGAGTACTAATGTCCACGCAATTTTTCACACTGGTCCTATCACAACGCACTGCGACAGTTCTTTCACATATTTGTATTTTTTTACTATTGGCGGGAGCCACAGGGTTAGTGTATGCCCAATCTTCTAAAACAGGGGAGTCTCAAACAAAAGAAGCCATGCTAGGGTTTTTAAGAATTAACGCAATCATAGACCTTGATGGGGATGGCGTGCTTGACTTAGAAGATTACTCTCCGATACCATCATTAGATTCACTCTTGGTTAATGTGCATTCGGACCTATTTGATGAGACATTTTCTCTTGGAAACGATATTCTGAGCCGTGAACTCTCTAATTTAGTTGCCGGTGAATATACTATTTCAGTCTTGTCTATTCCATCAGGATGGGTTATCACCACTCCTTCCGTTGAATTGAGAACAGTATCTCTCACAAGCTCGGATACCGTAACGTTTATGTTTTTTAAACTCATTTCTATCAGCGGGAATAAATTCCACGATATCAATGGCAATGGCTACAAGGATTTTAACGAGCCGGGACTTTCCAACTGGAAATTTTTTATCACGCCTAATGACTCCGCTCTCTCAGACAGCGCAGGGACATTTCAATTCTTTAATGTCGGTCCTGGTACATACACGCTGTATGAAATTCAGCAAAGCGGATGGACGAGAACATATCCACCAAATCCTGCATACACGTTTATGGCATTTAGCGGACTGGATATATCGTATCAAGACTTTGGAAATTTTAATCTTGGAAAATTTATAGTTGATGTTACCGTAGATTTTGATGGCGATGGGGTTGCAGATGCCCCCGATATTCTTCCATTACCTGCTGGCACACAGGTGACGACACACATTTCAAAAGATACCAGCACGAATTTGTTCGTTCAGACGGGTAATGGAATTCGTACAACTGAGGTTTCAAATTTAGGTATGGGGACGTATGACGTTTCAATTACATCAATACCTTCTGGATGGATGGTTACAACTGCAAACGTTGTCTCGAAAACCATCAATGTGAGCGAACAAGTAGATACGGTTCGATTCATGCTATTCAAACTTATCTCCGTTAGCGGCATTAAATATGAAGATAAAAACGGGAACGGCGTGAAAGAGGGAACAGAGCATGGACTTTCCGGTTGGACGTTTACGCTCAACAGTTTCAATTCGGTCAGTGATAGTCTTGGAGGCTTTTATTTTGATAACATCGGACCCGGCAGCCATACCCTGAGTGAAAATCCCCAGTCCGGCTGGATAAACACTGCGC
>SCUC01000256.1 GCA_004322375.1 Bacteroidota bacterium | reverse complement strand
CCTCCTCCCCCCGCCTGTCCCTTCGTCTATGCCTGGGACGGAGAAAAGTTTCAGGAAGATAACAACATCCTCCCGCAAAGCGAGTATGAAGGCAACGAGGGAAAAGACGTGACAGATTATTACCGTTTGCTCAAGCTGTTGAAGCTCAAGAATGGAAAATATGTCTTGCAAATACGCGAATACGAAAATGAATTTTCGTATTTGGATAACTTCAAGCTGATTGCGGTTGACCATCTTGCAAACACGAAAATAGATGTCGCTACGGACGGCTCGATTCTTCAATATAAAACTCCAGGCAGGCTTCGCCGCGCGAGGTTTAAAGGAGACGATATAACGCAAAAGCTGCTGGCGTTCGATTCGCTGAAAGTTTCTGTGCGCACAGGAGATACGCTTTCCTTAGATTTATCGGATTCAACCTACAGCTCAAAAGGCATGAGAGCAACAATGACTGCGGAAGGGGGAGAAGGTGGAGGAGACGGGTTGCCTAAAGTTGATAAAATAGCTGCTATCGTTGCTCCTCGTTCAGTATCATCCTCGCCTGCAACGTTTACGTTCCGGCAGCGTTCCACGCTTGTGTTTACTCCCATGAGTGTCAGCAGCCGTAGCGATTGGAAAATAACATGGGATGCGAACGCGCGGTTAGATTATTTCAATTATGGAGTGATGGTTCAAACACCATATACCACGCGCGAACTGGCTCTGGTATCGGCAGTACACTCCGCTATGCGAAATGTACGAGGCGAACTTTCAGAAAAGGACAACATCTATACGACGCTTCAACCGGGACAGCTCATTGAGCTGCAGTTTGCAGGTCTTGAAGAGCCGCCTGCAGGAAAGAAACGGACGTTCATTCTCGTCTCCCAGGGAAGGTATGAAACGCTAAGCGATTCAGTAGGAACAAAGCCACCCCCGGAACAGGAGGTGAACGAAACAGTAACGGAGTTCAGGCTCAACGCGAATTTCCCCAACCCCTTCAATCCCGTTACAACCATATCGTTCCAAACGCCGGTGGAGGGGCACGCAGTTGTGCTTATCTATAATATGCTTGGTCAGGAAGTGGCGCGGCTGTTTGACAGGGATGTGAACGAAGGGAGTTATTCCGTTCAGTGGAACGCGGGAAATGCTTCATCGGGAATTTATTTTTGCCATTACCTCATCACCGGAACACGAGAGAAAGAATTATATTCCGAGGTGAAGAAGGTGCTGTTGATGAGATAAATCTTCGAGCAGAACTCCGATTTCTTTCACCTAAAGAAAATATGTTAGTTTACGGCAGAAGTTACATGCAAAGAGAAGAAGTCGGAGTTCTTAAACCTATAATCCTAAATAATAGCTCGCCTTAAGTAAAATAACATTTGCCGGCGGCGTTTGGAATGTTTCGCTGAAGTCGTCGCCGAAGGAACGGAAATAATTTTCCATCTCGTCTCCGCGGGATTGAGACCAGACAAAGAATAATGTGCTGCCGGGAAGGTATTCCCACCGCAGCACGACGTTGGAGTTCATCATAGTGTGGTTGAAATTGGGGTTGCCAATATAATCTGTCGGAGGAAAATCTAATGGAATTCCATCAACCCGACGGTAATTATCATAATGCCCCTTCGCGAGGAACACCTGCCCGTACAATTGCAGCGTGAGATCGCGTGTAAAGGTGATAGTGCTTCGCAGCGTAAAGCCTGCCTGGTCCGTGTCGCGCTCGCCAAAGATACTGACGGTGGAACCAGATACCGTT
>SCUC01000255.1 GCA_004322375.1 Bacteroidota bacterium | reverse complement strand
ACTTTAACCTCTCCCCCAACAGGCGCGAATTTCGGGACATCGCTCAAACGCGAGAACTCGTATGTTTTCAACTTACTTTTTCCATTGGAAGGAACGGCAAGATGAGAAATTCTATCGGCTGAGTGTAATAGCTGTAATTGCTCATAGTTGACGCTTTCCATCGTCATCCCGACTTCCTTGTCGGTAAGAATAACAACAGGCGTTCTCAGCAGCTCCGCCCATGAAAATGCCAATACCGTCAACTCGTAACATTCCTGCGGCGTGCTTGGGCAAACGACAGGAATCGTGTAACCGCCGCTAGTGCAATACTCTGTCAGCAGCACATCCCCTTGCGCTCCTTGCGTCGCTCCGCCCGTGCTTGGTCCTAACCGCTGAACCATTGCTATTACAAGAGGCGTCTCCGTCATCAATGCGTACTGCATTGTTTCAATCATCAATGCCCAGCCGGGACCCGAGGTCGCAGTCATGGCTTTGTATCCACGCATCGACGCGCCAACGCAATATGCGAGAGCGGATATTTCATCGGGCGAGCTAATAGCAATATCGCCTTTTCGTTGAAGCATCTCGATCATGCCTTTGTATATACCGGAAGCGGGTGTGATGGGGTAGCCTGCAAAAAACCGGCATCCTGCTTTCACCGCGCCTTCGGCAATCATCTGGTTGCCGGTGCGGAGCTTTATTTTTGTGGAGGTTTGTATCATCGTTAATCTGCTATTGCTGCGTTGAGTTCGCGTAGCTCTTCTATTTCGGAAAGCATGTGACGCAAACGATTAATCCGCTCATCGTGCTGGATAGACAAATCTAATAATAAGTCACGCGCGTCGGGACCTACTTCTTCGAGCGCCTGCTTATAGTACGCTTTCATTTGCTCTTCCCTCTCGATTGCGCCCAAAATAATCTCATCTATCGAAAGAGTGTGATATGGTGATACACCTGACATATCGTTTCTCGTTACAAGGTTAGAGTACCGTTCAGAGAGCCGCGCAGAAACGCTGCTCACGTTCGTTAATTATCTCTTTTATCGCTCAAGTACTATGCCAGAATAGAGAAATAAAAAAGCCATTCCAATAGTGAAATGGCTTTGATTTAGGAAGCAAATAGGTTAATTTCTCAGTCGTGAAATCATTCAAGAATAGATACTTTCAGGATTGAGAATGAGTTTCAATAAAGCTTTTTTACAAATTAGACATTTTTAATAAATCGTTATAACCATTGCATCTAGCAAATATGTTGTAGCTCATTACTTAAAACGCTGCGTTCAATAATATTGAGATAAGCCACGCGATTCCGCCGCAAATCGGGAAGGTAAGTATCCAGGCAAGCACGACTTCGCGAACCACTCCCCACCGAACAGCAGAAACGCGTTTCGCCGAGCCGACTCCCATAATAGAAGTGCTAATGGTATGGGTTGTGCTGAGTGGTATTCCTAAGTTCGATGCAATTTGAATTGCGACCGCCGCGCCTGTTTCCGCGGCAAACCCCTGGTACGTTTCGAGCTTCACCATCTTCATCCCCATTGTTTTGATAATACGCCATCCCCCGACCGATGTGCCGATACCCATAACCACAGAACACAAAATCATCACTTCCCAGGGAACGGTAAATTCCGGCATAGCGCCGCCTAAAACGAGGGCAAGACAAAATGCGCCGATAAATTTCTGACCGTCATTGCTTCCATGCCCGAATGCCATGAATGCGGCAGAGAGTATTTGCAGCTTGCCGAATATCTTCCGGACTGTCGTCGGGTTTGAATTCTTAAAAATCTGGTAAATAGCGATGATGATGATCGCGCCCCCAAAAAAGCCTAACAACGTTGAGAACGCTAAACCGATAAGCACCTTTTGCCAGCCTTCCCAGAGCAAAACGCCGGGTCCAGCAGTCGCTAACCCTGCGCCGGCAAGCCCGGAGACAAGAGCATGGGTTTCGCTGGTCGGCAATCCGAATCTCCATGCAACCGTGCTCCACGTAACGATGGCAACCATTGCCGCGCCAATCGTTATCAAGTTGATGGACGCAGCTTCAACGATTCCCTTGCCAATGGTCGCAGCAACCGCCGTTCCCGATAATGTACCTGCGATATTCAGCAATGTCGCCATGAGGATTGCCCATTTTGGAGAAAGTACACGCGTTGAGACTACGGTAGCTATAGCATTAGGCGCATCGGTCCAACCGTTGACAAACTCGGCGGCAAGCACAAGCAGTAAAACAATAATGAGTCCTGGAGAAAAGGCAGTGATATCCATTTTTTATGCTATTGGAATCTCAG
>SCUC01000254.1 GCA_004322375.1 Bacteroidota bacterium | reverse complement strand
TTCATATTGACGCTCCCGGAATAGGACAATCGAAGAGCCTGATTCCTTTTGCCATCATTCAAGGTAATGTTCAGCTTACCGTACCGACAAACTAATCCCTAATCTAAGACTGAAACATTTATATCATTTTAAGGATAACAACATTATGAAACAGTTTTACAGCTTAACAATAGCATTCGTCCTCCTCGCATCACTCTTGTATGCCGATGAAGGCAGGAAAGGACAGGCGGGATTTCAATTTTTACGAATTCCTGTTGGCGCAAAACAAGTAGCTATGGGGAACAGTGGACTGGCGGGCTCAAAAGGCGCAAGCGCGTTGTATTGGAATCCGGCAGGAGTTGCAGCAATGACCGGATATGAGGTTCAATTTTCAAATGTAAGCTGGTTTGGCGATATATCGTACCAGCATTTTACGGGTATTGCTCCACTCGGTAGTATCGGGAATCTCGGATTTTCAGTTCAATATCTCGCTTACCCTGATATTGTTGAAACGACGACGGAATCGCCTGAAGGAACAGGAGCTACGTTTAAGCCCTACGATATGGCGCTCGTGCTAAGTTACTCTCGTCAAATGACGGATAAAGTAGGATTCGGAATAAATGCAAAATATATTAATGAAACCATCGCTCTTGTGAGCGCCGACGCGTTTGCCTTTGATGTAGGTCTTACTTATAAAACAGGGTTGCAAGGATTAACGCTCGGTTTTGCTATTTCCAATTATGGAACGAAGGCACAATTTGGTGGCTCCGGTTTACGAACATTTATCCTGCGTCCGGATGCGCCGAGTAACCAGACGCCTGTGCCTGTAGAGTATGAGAGCGATGCGATAGAATTGCCCTCATCGGTACAGGGCGGGCTTTCCTTTTCACCGGTTGTTGGGGAAAATATGATGCTTACTCTCAATGCCGACCATGTCGTAAATACATTCTCTTCGGACAGAACCAACCTTGGCGCCGAGTTTGGGTTCATGGAAATGTTTTTCGTACGGGGTGGATTTATTACCAATACCGATTACAATGAAACGGGTTCCGGCAATGCAACGTTTGGCGCGGGATTTAAATACACAATCGAAAATAGCGCTACAATCATGTTCGATTACGCGTATGCAGACCTCGGGCTGCTTGATAATGCTCAGTATGTAACGTTAGGAATACAGTTTTAGAATTTGAAGTTACACAGGAAGATAATTTATTTACCTATAAACGATTTTAGTGTTAACACACCCCTTAATCTCCTCTCACGAGGGGATTTATATCCCTCCATAGAAAGGGTAGGTTAACTCTAAATAAAAGCAATGACTATTGTGGTGCGTAACATAAGTTAATTTGTGAATTAAGGAATAGATAACGTACTTCCAGTTAAGGATAAATTAACAGCCTATAGCTTCCTGCAATGCAGGCGAGATATGGGCTGTTGATTTTTTTGCCCTCCCTCAATTTTTTCTTATATTCACTCCGAATAAACGACAACATAACTCCCCTTGCGGGGGTTTTTTGTTTTCCACACATTAAAATCTATTACCATGACCTTCAGGTCGTGGAAAGGAAGAATGTCCATTTCCCCGACGATTCGCGTCCGCTTCGCGCCAAGCCCGACAGGCTACTTACATGTCGGGGGATTACGCACGGCGCTATACAATTATCTCTTTGCTCGAAAAAACAACGGAACGTTTGTTCTGCGTATCGAGGATACAGACCGGACCCGTTATGTAGAAGGCGCTGTTGAAAATTTATTGAAGACGCTTGTGTGGGCGGGGCTGGAGTATGATGAAGGACCCGTGCAGGATGCAGGATACAAGATGCAAGATTCTGGTTTCAGGCTTCAGGTTTCAGGCGGCAGGGTGTCATCTAATTATCAAGGGGTTGTTGAAGTGGGGGAGTATGGTCCTTATATTCAATCGGAACGGCTGGAGATTTACAAGGAACATATCCATCAGCTCATTGAAAAGAAGAAAGCCTATTATTGCTTCTGCACGCAGGAACGACTGGAACAACTGCGTGAAGCACAACAGAAAGAAAAACTTCAAACGAAATATGATAAGCACTGCTTGAATCTTTCACAAAGTGAAATTGAAGAAAACCTTGAGGCGAAAATTCCTTATGTTGTTCGATTAAATGTTGAAGGTAACCAAACCGTTGTCACTGATGATGTTATCAGAGGTAGAGTGGAATTTGACAGCAACCTGATTGACGATCAAGTTCTTGTTAAAAGCGATGGTTACCCGACATATCATTTTGCGAATGTGGTGGATGATCACCTGATGAAGATTACACATGTCATCCGGGGGGAGGAGTGGCTGCCATCAACTCCCAAACACGCACTGTTATATGACGCGTTTGAGTGGGAGAAGCCTGTGTTCGCGCATTTGCCATTGCTGCTTAATCCCGATAAATCGAAGTTAAGCAAGCGGCAGGGAGACGTTGCAGTTGAAGATTATCGCTCTAAGGGATTCTTAAACGAAGCGTTAGTGAATTTTGTCGCGTTGCTTGGGTGGAATCCTGGCACGGAGCAGGAGCTTTTTTCGATGGAAGAGCTTGTTCAACAATTTTCACTTGAACGTGTGCATCAAGCAGGCGCAGTATTCAATCTTGAAAAGCTGAATTGGCTTAACTTTGAGCATTTACGAAAAAAATCAGATTCTGAAGTTTTGCAGATGCTTAAAGAGCAATTAGCTGAGTCGAGATTTAAGAATAAACAATTTAGTGACGAATATTTGTTACAAGTTATTGAAGCGATGAGACCGCGGATGTCGTTTGTGAAAGACATCATCGAACAAAGCAGCTACTTCTTTGAGCTGCCTGCTTCGTATGAGGAAGAGGGGGTGAAGAAGCGTTGGAAAGAAGAGACACCTTCACAGCTTAACAGGTTAATTGAAGAATTTTCTTCTTTAGTGAACCCAACCAAGGAACAATATGAACAGGCTTTACACAAGGCTGCTGAATCGCTTGGAATAGGAAATGGAAAGTTGATTCATGCCGTGCGGCTTGCAGTATCAGGGGTAAGCGGCGGTCCGGGGCTGTATGACATGTTGTTTATCCTGGGGAGGGAGGAAGTAATACGAAGAATTGAAACGGCAATAGAGAAAATAAAAGTCTAGTTGATTGTCATTCCTCTCTTCGAGCCGTGGGCGGCCCGATGATTGTTAATGCTAAATAGTATCCACTATGAAACGAAAGAGCAATACCCTACAAATAATATTGTCATACCTGCGTAGGCAGGTATCCAATCATTCCTTGTAGAAACCGAAAGAATGATTGGATTCTCTACGAGTCGTTGACCCACTTTCGCGGGAATGACAAAAAAGCACTTTTTAATAGTATAAAAAATGTAATTCCAAAGTGGAAGAAACCTTTGCAGTTACCTTAAATGGTGGATTCAGAATGACAAACAATGGGATTTTTTTTGAATTAAAAACAAAGTTTTTATTTAGACAAAACCATGAAAGAACAAATAACAGAACCAAACAATTCGACAATCCCTGAACGAAAGCATTTCATTCAGGAAATCATCGAGGAAGATTTAAGGAACGCCAAGAACAACGGACGTGTGCATACGCGGTTCCCTCCTGAACCGAATGGATACTTGCATATCGGTCATGCGAAATCCATTTGCTTGAACTTTGGTCTTGCCAAGCAATACAACGGCAAATGCAATTTGCGGTTTGATGATACGAATCCCACGAAAGAAGAGCAGGAATATGTTGATTCAATCAAAAAGGACGTTCGCTGGCTTGGTTTTGATTGGGAGGAGAGAGAGTTTTTTGCTTCGGACTATTTTCATCAATTGTATGATTGGGCGATTCAGCTTATTAAGGCGGGAAAAGCGTTTGTCTGTGATTTGAGCGGGGAGGAAGTTCGGAAGCATCGCGGCACGCTGACTGAGCCGGGAAAAGAAAGTCCTTACCGGAATCGTTCAATCGAAGAAAATCTAGATTTGTTTGAACGGATGAAGAAGGGAGAATTTCCCG
The DNA here is from genome assembly GCA_004322375.1 of Bacteroidota bacterium. GTDB lineage: Bacteria > Bacteroidota > Ignavibacteria > UBA10030 > SZUA-254 > FW602-bin19. Next base: position 1,242 of record SCUC01000254.1, on the reverse strand, counting down.
ATGGGAGTAGAACGCTTCGCGCGAAAATTGATATGAACCATCCTAATCTCAACATGCGCGACCCGGTTATGTACCGTATTCTTCATGCAGAGCATCACAGGACAGGGAACGAATGGTGCATTTACCCCATGTACGATTGGGCTCATGGGGAGAGTGATTCCATTGAGGGGATAACTCATTCGATTTGCACGTTGGAGTTTGAAGACCACCGTCCTTTATATAATTGGTATGTAGAGCAATTGGGGATACATCACCCCCAGCAGATAGAATTTGCGCGCTTAAATTTAACCTATACTGTGATGAGCAAGCGTAAGTTGCTCCAGCTTGTAGAGGAAAACATCGTCAATGGATGGGATGACCCGCGTATGCCAACTATTTCAGGATTACGACGACGCGGCTATACGCCTGAGGCTATTCGCTCGTTTGCGGATAAAGTGGGAGTCGCAAAGCGGGATAACATGATTGACGTTGCTTTGCTTGAATTCAGCTTGCGGGAAGATTTGAACAAAAAAGCGGCAAGAATGATGGCAGTTCTGCGGCCGTTAAAAGTTGTTATTACGAATTATCCTGATGGGCAAGTAGAGGAGCTTGAAGCTGTCAACAATCCCGAAGATCCCGCAATGGGGATGCGAACAGTGCCGTTTTCAAAGGTCCTTTACATCGAGCAGGATGATTTTAAGGAAGTGCCGCCGCCAAAATATTTTCGGCTCACGCCGGGGGCAGAAGTGCGGTTGCGCTATGCATACATCATCAAATGCACCAATGTTGTGAAGGATGCCAACGGTAACATTACGGAAGTACATTGCACTTACGACCCGGAGACGAAAAGCGGTTCGGCGCAAAGCCATAGGAAGGTGAAGGGGACAATCCATTGGGTTTCAGCAGAACATGCTGTTGATGCAGAGGTGAGATTGTATGATAGATTATTCACCGAGGAAAACCCGAATGGGGATAACTGGAAAGAGTTGATAAATCCTAATTCTCTTGAAGCGCTTAGTGGTTGTAAAGTTGAGAGAAGTCTTGCCACTGTGAAACCGCAGGAACGTTTCCAGTTTGAACGGCTCGGCTATTTTTGCGTTGACGATGATTCTACGCCTGAGAACTTGGTGTTTAACCGCGCAGTAACGTTGAGAGATACGTGGGCGAAGATAGAGAAGAATCAATAAAAACAGAGAATTAAAGCAGTTGTAAAAGTTACTTTCACTTTTAAGGAGTAATTGCTTTTTAAGGAAAATCAAAAAG
>SCUC01000029.1 GCA_004322375.1 Bacteroidota bacterium | reverse complement strand
TTACTGCGACAATTATGCTTAAAATGATAAAAAAGAACTTCATGATTACTTCCTTTTTAATGATTTGGAAATATTGGTTTTCTAAAATGTTGAATCCTGATTTACGACTTCATAATATTTTGAAGTTCCAACAAACGCTCTTTCCCGATAAATTCATACGCTCCAGCTTCAAATGCCTGCTCCCGGAAATTTGACCCGCGGTGCTGCGTCATCACAATAACTCGCGCTGCCGGGAATGATTGTTTGATTTTACGGGTCGCTGTAATGCCGTCCATCTCTTTCATTTTTATATCCATCAAGACCCAATCGGGTTGACAGGAAGCGAATGTCGCAACGGCTTCGTTGCCATCGTCACATTCATAGAATTGTTCGACTTCATCGGCTAACATGCTTTTGAGCATATCACGAATCGGCTTGCTGTCATCAACTATCATTACCGTCATTTGAATTTTATTTCTTGGGTGTATAATTTCCTGGACAAAGATACAACGAAAACGAAGGTGGGAGAATAGCGGAAGGTACTTAATTTGCCTAAGTAGAGGTACTTATTTTGTGAGCTGCCGGGCGGCTCACTGGATAATTAAGTAATCAGTGTGAAATGAGGAGATAGAGAAGAGCGGCAGCGAAGAACAAGGAAAGCTCGTTACAATGTTGACTTATTCTCAATTGCAAATTTGAGAAGAGCGTTTACTCCATGGATGTTCAGCTTGTTGCAAATGTTCTGACGATGGTTCTCAACAGTACGAAGGCTGATAAATAATTCGTCGGCTATGGCATTGCTGGTTTTTTGTTCTGAGATGAGCTTCAAAATTTTTCGTTCCGTCTGGGTAAGGGTGTCAAGAGAAGGCTTTTCGTCGTAGAAAGAGTTTGTCTTTTTTGATCGTTTAACAAGGTAGCTTGAGAGCGCAGGGCTTATATAATGCTCATCGTTACAAACACTCTGGAGCGCATCAAGCACTTCGCGGGAAGCGCTTTCTTTCAAAATATAACCAAACACACCGCTATCCAATGCTTTCGTGAACAACGCTTCATCTTTGTGCATGGTAAGAATAACAATTTTAGTCGGCAGCTTTGCTTCGCGAAGTTTTTCAGCTACCTCTAAACCGTTTATTGACGGGAGATTGAGATCGAGCAAAAGAATATCGGACTGAAGGCTTTTCACCATTGAGAGAACTTCTTCACCATCTCCAGCCTCACCGATGACGATGAACTTCTCATTCTCCGACACAATGTCTTTGACCCCTTTCCGAAAAATCGGGTGATCATCGGCTATAATTATCGTTACTTTTTTTTGCTTGTTCATCTTCACGTTTCTTAGTGGATAGGGATCGAGAAGTTCAATGCAGTGCCTTTCCCTTCAGAAGAGCGAATTTCCATTTCACCGTGAATTGAACCAAGCCGTTCTCGCAGTCCGAATAATCCGAAGCCTTTCTGGATATCGCCCGTTGTATCGGAATTGATAACAAAACCCTTTCCATCATCACGCACGTAGATTTCGATAGAATCATCGTATCGTTGTATCTCGATACTTGCCATCGCTGCTTCGGAATGTTTGATGATGTTGTTCACGCACTCTTGTATAATTCTAAACACGTTTACCTCAACCTCCTTGCTCAGAACATTATCAATCGTATCGAGCTGGTGTGAAAACGAAATCTTTGTTGTGCTTGCAACATTCTCGATGAGAGAGCGAAGAGCCGCAGTTAAACCAACTTGTTCAAGATGATAAGGGCTAAGATTATACGCGAGAACACGGGCTTCTTCAATCGAATGTTCCGCTACCGAAGAGATCTCCTGTAATTGCTGAACTTGTTTTTGTCGCTCATTGGCTTTCAATGCCATGTTTGCACGGTTCAGGATAACAAGAAAATCTTGACCAAGGCTGTCATGAATTTCTCCTGCGATGCGTTTTCGTTCTCGTTCCTGAAGCTCGATCAACCGCCGTGCAGATTCACGTTGAATTTGCTGTTCGCGCTTTAGCCGATTTGTTCTCCATAGAAACAACAAAAAAACACTGCCGCTTACAATCAATCCCGATGATACGAGAAACCACCAGCGTCTCCAAAATGGAAGAAGAATTTTGAACCGAAGAACCGCAGGCGTTAGGCTTGCAATCTCGTATGGATTAATTGCCCGGATATGTATAGTGTAATCGCCGGGTTGAAGTGACGCTAACCAGAGAGTTCGTTGCAGAGTAGGCTGGCTCCAATTCGTCTGCAGATTTGCTATTTTATACTGGTAGCGCATCGCCTTCCCATCGCGCAAGCTCACGCCTGCAAATTCTATCTGACAATTATTCTCGTCGTGCGAGAACTCCAGTTCTTCGGAAATGTCCCGAAGAGCGCCATTAACGAGAACGTTTCGGATGTAGATGGAGGGCGGCTTCGTGTTCGTAAACCGTTTATGCGGATCAAAAATAACTACTTTTGAGCTCGTGACAAGAACCAAAAGGCTGTCATTTCTGAGAAACAAGATTCCTTCATCATGAACGATTTCCGGCACGTGATGAAATAGTACAGGGCTTTCATCCGACTTAAAACAAATTCCTTTCGAAGTTTGAACCCACAATCTTCCCTCATAGTCTTCAACAATACTTGAGATTTGTATGCCCGGCAGACCATCTGAAAGAGAATACCGGTGAAATGCGCCGTTAGCATAGCTATAGAGCCCGTCATATCTGGTTCCTATCCAAAGCGTTCCCTTCCTATCTTGATAAAACGCCCGGATTCCCCCGACCGGCGCTCCTACAGCTTCTGTAAACCCTTTACCATTCCCCTGCAAGATATTTTCGCGAGGAAGAACATAGATACCCTCGTAAAGGTATCCAAACCAGAAATTGCTTTCTCTGTCTTCATATATCGTTACGATAAGTCCCGGAGGCAATCCATCTTTTTGAGTAATAGTTCTCAGAACAGCCGGTTGTTGTTCCATAGAGCAGATGAGAACAGTATCTAATTTACTCGACCAAAGTCTTCTTTTCGAATCTACCAGGTCGCACACGCCGAACATCTCTTCTTGAATACCCGCTTTTCTAAGAGTGGAAGTAAATTGTATGTTGGAAGAATCACCGGGAGAGCGTTTTATCGTGAATAGACCGGCGTTGAGTTCTTCATATGTGAGTATCATTCTCTGCAACGAATCAAAAACGATGGTTCGAACATGCGAGCCGGGCCACTGTGAAGTTTTGTTATGACGTTTCTGCAACCATTGCTGTTGGTTACCCCTCCAGATTTCGGTCAGACCATTTACTAACCCAATCCAGATATGACCCTGTTGATCAACCGTACTCTGAAATGTCGTTTCATGCAACAAAAATTCTATGCGAAATCCGCTATGGTCAAGTTTTGCTATTCCATGTCCGAGTAAAATAAACCACAGAGAATTTTCGCTATCAATGAGAGTTAATACCATTTCTCTTCCAATAAGTCCACGGGGGATAGTTTGGAGAACATGAATTGAATCGTTGCGGAGAGTACATTTTCGGAATCCATCGGAAAATCGTCCCCAAAAATTTCCTTCCGAATCCCAATTCACACTATTGATTTTACCAAGCGATCCTACGGAGTACCGTCGGGCTGAAGCATGAGTTGAAAACCGAACGAGCGAAGAATCGGGATTTGGTATCCATACGTTGTTCTCGTTATCTACACTGGGAATGCCGATAGAAGTTCGAGATGGATTAGGCGTCGGTACCGGAGCAAACCTGCCGTCTTGTACTCGAAACATTCGAAAGGTATGAGTATCGCTCGTTAAGCCATAGACAAGGCTGTCTCCAATGCTTTTATGATAGAATAGAGTAAGAAGTTCTTTGTTGGTGGTGTCTTTTCGTATTTCAGCGCCGGTAATACCATACACATAATCGCCGTCCTGGCACCAGAGCGTACCATCTTCGTCTTCAATGACAATTCTTACATATTTTTCCGCAGTTCGATTGTGGAGACGGAAATTGGTAAACTTACCGTTTTCAACATAGCTAACGCCTCCTTCAGCCGAGATCCACATTCTTCCTTTATTGAGCCGGCTTTCTAAAAATTCGAAGACGTTCCGGAATGCAAATTCGCTTGTTTCCTTGTTGTAATTTTCGAACACAGCGCCATCATAAATTGAAAAGCCATCGTCTGAGCCGATCCACAAATATCCTCTTGAATCCTGGTACATTGCAGAAATAAAATTCGAGATGAGTCCATCTTCAACTGTATATTTTTCAATTGGAAGCTGTTGAGCCCAAACACAATTGTCTCCGGCAGCGAAATACATGAAGAGAACAAGAACAGGTAAACTGATTTGCTTCATTGCGACTGATCTTCTAAGTGTTCGTTAATACCACATCCATCATAACTAATATGTAATAAACAACTGAAACGTTTGGTGAAAGCTCCGGCAAACAGCGATTCATAGGTTTTGTTCGTAACAGGTAAACTTACAAAACAACCTCATACAGTAACATAATAGCCGATGGACAATTGATCATTGTCAACGGGGTTGAGGGAGTTAAGATATTTCCGGTTTAAAGCAAATACGCTTAGTAGTATTGAATTATTGATATTCATGTAGATGATGAAAGCAGGTCCTACCGTCAACTCGTTTGTACCTTCGGTGAAAAAATAATATTGTATAAAAGCATCAACACTGTTGCAGCCACTCCAACGCCGCCTACGATGTACCACATGATTGGATCGTAATGAATTTGCCCGGTCGCTTTGCCGCTTGCATCGAGGATAGGGTGAAGGTAAGAGGCGCGAAGCCAATCGGCTAAGATGCCGGCAATTTGCGCTCCAAGCGCGACGGGGAGAAATGCAAATCCCATGAACGTTCCGACCTGTTCTTTCGGGGCGAGACCGCTGACGTAATCATAAAAGCGGGGAGATTGAGTTGCTTCGCCGATGGCGAACAATGCTACCCCAATGATGGCTGCTGTTACCGTAGGGACTGCGCCGATAATAAACCAGCACGCGCTCGCAATGGCGAATCCAACGGTCATAGCCGTTATTGCCGACCAGCGTTTGACAAGAGCGGTAATCGGGACGGAGACAAAAATAATAGTCCATGCGTCCACCGTTTCAAGCAGCTCGAATTGCGGAAACTTCAGAACATCGGTTACATAAAACGGGAAGGAGTAAAAAATTTGCCAGAACATTATCCAGAAACCGGAAAAGATAATAAGGAAGCTGATGAACCTGAGATTACCGAACACAAGAAGCATATCAATGAATACTTTGCCGAATGATTTCGTTGACCGCTCGCCTTCCTCAACCGGCTCTTTGTAAAAGAACATCGCGCCTAAAAAAAGCAGAAGCGAGGTGAACGAGGACATCACCAGCACGTACTCTATACCGAGACCTTCCCTCACCTGCAGTGCAAGGATAGGACCCACCGCCCCACCGATGTTGACTAACGTATAATAGATAGAAAAGCCAAGCGATTTCGCATCCGGCTTCGATGTTTTCGCGACCGTTCCAACAATACAGGGCTTAATGAGCGAGCCGCCAACCGCTGTGAGCAACAAAACGGCAATCATATACGGCTTTTTACCGACAACATCTACGATTGATTGTCCGAATTCTAATCCCGCCATTCCGATTAAAAAATATCCTACGCAAAATATCGCAAAGCAAGCCATGAGCGTTCGTTTAAATCCGTAGCGGTCAACAAACACACCTGCAAAAATGGGAAGACCGAAAATTGCCAGTCCAAACATTCCGTTGAGCTTTCCTGCATCTTCAGAGAGTCCGACTTTATTTGCAATATATACAACAAGAACGGCTTTGCATCCATAAAATGCGAAGCGTTCAAATAATTCCAGAACATTTGCTACCCAGAATATCGGGGTAAAGCCTGCGCGAAGCCGGGCGATCAATCGATTCATTCGATAACTTTCTTATGTTGGTTTAATGATATACAAGATAGTTGGAAAAGTAATGAATAGAGTAATGACTATCAAGTAAAAAGTGCAAAAAATATATGTTTTGAAAAACACGATAGTAAAATCGGTAATAATTACCGCTCTTTGGAAGAAATGAAACTATGATGAAAACAAAATCAACTTGATTTACAGTTTTTTATATCTAATTGCTTTGGCATAGGTGTTGTAACATTTACCTGTAGAATAAAATTTAGCAACCATTATTAATTATTGCAAACACTGATTTATGGGACCTCAACAATTATTTTTAATTATCCTTGGCATTATTGTCGTCGGGCTTACGATTGCAGTTGGCGTTTCAATGTTCAGCGATCATAGCGTGAAATCGAATGAAGATGCGATACGGGCTGATTTAGTGAATCTCGGCGCAGACGGATACCAGTATAAAATAAAGACATTAAGTCAAGGCGGTGGCAATGGTTCGTATGCCGGATACGGGCTGGAATCTGATGGCGCGTGGGGATCGGGCAATCAAAATGCAGTGTACGAAATAGTCGCCCAGACTTCATCAGAATTTTCCGTGAAAGGCAGTTCCAAGCAAATTGAAGGCGCAAGCGTAATAATTACATTTGACAGCAAAGGTCAGATTAGCGAAGGTCCTGTTTCAGCCGGTTTTTAGATTTGATAACCTCTCATAATGGATACCCTTCTTGCCACCGGCGTCGGTCACGTCGGTGGTAATTTTGTTTTAAAGGGTGCGGTTAACTGAAACAGCAAACTGTGTTGATATCTTTTACGATAGGGTGACATTCAAGAAACATTAAAACACATTTTTTATATTGATGGTACTCAAGAAGATAATTTTGCCGTCCGAATACCTAATTTTGAAAATTTGTAGTTTTCACACACCCCTTAGTCCCAATGCTGTCAGGTTAAGGATTAAATAGCCTTTCTGCGTTTAAGAAAAGCCTTATTGGGTATTTTATGATTCCTAGGAAACGATCTATCAGGTATAACCGGAATAATATGCTTCTTA
>SCUC01000028.1 GCA_004322375.1 Bacteroidota bacterium | reverse complement strand
CAGTTCCGCGCGCCAAACTGCACAAACAAAAAACAAGCCTGTTGACGCGGTTATTATGGCTGTGGTTGATAAGCTGGATATTGGGGATTAGTTGACGGTTGTCAGTTGACAGTTTCCGGTTTTCTGTTTTCAGTTTACAGTTTTTGGTTTGTGGTTTTTTGTTATTTAAACATCGATGTTACTTCACGGAAAAATTGTCAATCGCTTTCAATTTGTAGAATGAATCACCAATAGCGTGCCAAAGGCATGGCTTCGCCAAATTGCAAATTGTCAATTCCTAATCATCACTATAATATATAGTAACAGTAAACAGTAGACCGGAAACTGGAAACAGAAAACGGTCAACCAGCTCACTAAGTAAAATGTTTTTCGGAAAAATCATAGGAACAATTTGGGCGACCCGCAAGGATGAGAATCTTATCGGGGCGAAACTCCAGCTGTTGCAGCCTATAACGGCAAGACGCGAGAACGCAGGCGACCCGATTATTGCAGTTGATACTATCGGGGCGGGAGTGGGCGAGACGGTATTGTATATTACCGCACGCGAAGCCACCATACCTCTTCCCGTTGAGATGGCTCCTGTGGACGCGAGCATTACCGGAATTGTAGATAGAATAGACCTCATGTAAGCGAATCAACGCGCTACCATGAACAACTAAAACGAGATTATCATAACATACATACATGGCAAAACTTACAAAACAATTTACCAATCGAGAGAGTCAATCGCTCGATAAATATCTCCAGGAAATCGGCAGGGTTGAATTGCTCACTCCCGAGGAGGAGATCGAGCTTGCGCGCCGCATCAAAAAAGGGGACCAAAAAGCGTTGGAAAAATTAACGAAAGCGAACCTGCGTTTCGTGGTGAGCGTTGCGAAACAATACCAGAACCAGGGGCTTTCTCTCGGCGATTTGATCAACGAAGGAAATTTAGGGTTGATTAAAGCAGCAAAGCGTTTTGATGAGACGCGCGGGTTTAAGTTCATCTCGTACGCGGTGTGGTGGATTCGCCAGTCTATTCTCCAGGCGTTAGCCGAGCAGTCGCGCATTGTTCGCTTACCGTTGAACCGCGTGGGCGCGCTCAATAAAATCGGCAAGGCATTCAGCACGCTTGAGCAGGAATTTGAGCGTGAACCGAGCGCGAGCGAGCTTGCCGAAGAGCTCGATATGTCGCTCTATGAGGTTTCCGATACATTGAAAATTTCGGGCAGGCATCTTTCGATGGATGCACCGTTTGCTCAGGGTGAAGACAACCGGTTGCTTGATGTTATTCAGGATGAACGGACCCCGATGCCGGACAATTCCTTAATTAAGGAATCGCTCAGCAAAGAGGTAGAACGCGCTCTCAACACGCTCACGGAACGTGAGGCGGAAGTGATACGCCTGTATTTCGGACTTGGAAGAGAACACTCGCTGACGTTAGAAGAAATCGGTGAGAAATTCAAGCTGACCCGCGAGCGCGTCCGTCAAATCAAGGAAAAAGCGATTCGCAGGCTTCGCCATGCGACCCGCAGCAAGCATTTGAGAGCGTATTTGGGATAACATCAATGGTAATATTTTTTTAGGAGTTGATGTTGTGAGCATTCTCCCCATATATTTATACGGTGCTGAAGTTCTTAGAAAAAAAGCGAAGCCAGTCACTAAAGTAACCGACGAGCTGATCGAACAAATTATGAACATGTTCGCTACAATGCGCGCGGCTCAAGGAATCGGACTGGCAGCGAATCAGGTTGGAAGCTTAGAACGAGTCATCGTCATTGACGTTTCGGATGTCGAGGGCTACGAAGAGGTTAAGCCGTTGGCACTCATCAATCCGGAAATTCTTTCCCGCGAAGGAGGGGAAGAGGGGGAGGAGGGCTGCTTGAGCATTCCTGAAGTGCGCGATAAAGTGACGAGACCGACTACCATCAGAGTTAAGTATAAGGATACGAATTTTCAAGTTCAAGAAATCGAAGCGTACAATTTGCTTGCGCGTGTCATCATGCACGAAGTTGACCATATCAACGGCGTGCTGTTCCTCGATTATCTCTCTGCGAGCGAACGAAAGCTACATAAAGAACAACTCGATAAAATCAAACAGGGAGAAGTTGAGACAAGCTATCCTGTTGTTGCGATGGAAGAGGCTGTTGTATAACGTTTCGTTCAGCTCACCCAAAGGCGCAACGACGCAACGATAAAAAGTTACTTGTATGCGGATTGTGTTTATGGGCACTGCGGAGTTCGGACTTCCGGGACTGCGGCTGCTCTTAGAGAATAAGTATGAAATTGTCGGTGTGGTTACAAATGCCGATAAACCCTCGGGGCGAGGGCAAAAAGTAACATGCTCACCGGTGAAAGAATTTGCAATCGAACGAAATCTTCCACTTTTACAACCCCTATCTCTGAAGGATGAATCATTCATCAATCAATTAACAACACTCAAAGCCGACGTGTTTGTCGTTGTCGCTTTTCGAATATTGCCTGCCGCCGTTTTTCAAATTCCCAAACATGGTACGTTTAATCTCCATGCTTCCTTGCTTCCCCAATACAGGGGCGCGGCTCCTATTCAATGGGCGATTATCAACGGGGAACGCGAAACGGGGGTAACAACGTTCTTCTTAGATGAAAAAGTGGATACAGGAAACATCATATTGCAAGCCCGGCTTCCAATTCGAGAAAACGAAACCGCCGGTGAGCTGCATGACCGGCTTGCTGAAATCGGGGGAGAGATAATTTTGCATACCGTGAGATTAATTGAATTAGGCTCTGCGCCACGACGTCAACAGGATAATTCGGTAGCGACCCCCGCGCCCAAAATTTTTAAGGAAAGCTGTGAGATTGATTGGAAAAGAAAAGCAGGCGATATACATAATTTTGTTCGGGGGCTTTCTCCGGTTCCGTGCGCCTTTACGTACCACCGCGGAACAATGTTGAGGATTTTCAGGACACAGCTTGCCGATGAACATCACAAAGGGAATGCGGGAGAAGTTCTCAAATCTGATAAGCGGTTTCTGATTGCAACGGGAACCGGCGTCGTAGAATTGATTGAAGTACAGCAACAAGGTAAAAAGAAATTACGCGCGGAAGAATTTCTTCGCGGTTATCGTATTACCGAGGGAGAGATACTAGGAACAACGGCATGAAGTTGTTTAAGGAAATAGGAGTAATTATAGCTCTAAGCATCGTGATCGCTTTTGTCTATAATTATTTTTCACCTAAAGGGCTTTCGATTATCCGCAAAGAGGCAGTGAAGGAAACAGTGCCGGACTCCGTGTTATTTTCCCCTCCGGCTCAGGCAGCAGAACCACAGCCCACGACAGTTGATTCGCAAGAGAATAGTGTGCCTGCAGTTAAAGAAACACGTACCGATACCATAGCGCCCAAAGAACGGTCTGCCCCGGTCGTAAAAAAAGAACAGCCTCAGCCTATCG
>SCUC01000253.1 GCA_004322375.1 Bacteroidota bacterium | reverse complement strand
TGATGGGTTTGCAGGAAATTCCTTAATGGGTAATTCGCTTGCCGGCGGAATCAACATGGATTTTTTCTTCGAATTCATAGTCAATAATTCGGGTGGAATGAAAATGCTAGGAGGAATTATTTTCGTCGTGTCGTTACTGTACGGGGGAATAAGTTTATTCATTTCCGGGGGAGCAATTTCGCTTATGGTACGGAAGGAGAGGTGGAACAGCAGTCTTTTTTGGGGAGACTCTGCAAAATATTTTGGACGGCTCTTGCGGCTTTTCCTGCTCAGCATTCCGGTGTTTATCATCTTCTATCTTGTGCAATTTATTGAACTCGCAATTGTAAGAATATTCTTCGGGAGCGATCCCTACGAGAATGTCAAGTTCTGGGGTGCGATAATTCGCATTGGCATTGGATATTTGGGAATTTTAGTGTATTACATGATTTTAGATTATGCTAAAATTTATGCAATCAAAAACGACGAACGAAATATGTCGAAGGCATTATGGAAGAGCATCATATTTACAATGAAAAATTTTTTCACGACGTTCAGCCTTGCATGTTCATTCTTCATTATTGGTGTTGTAGCCTTGTTGCTGTTTAAGGTAACCTCAGAGTTCGTTTCCGGTTCTCAAGCGTTAATGATATTATTTCTTATTATTTTACAGCAGATGTACCTGGCATTCAAGATGTTCATTAAGCTTATGCTCTACTCAAGCCAAACAATGTTGTATTTTAAGTTGATGCCTGTTGATTTGATAGTATCAGCGCAACCCGTAGAGCAAACCGATGCTACGGAAGATATGTCCCGGCTTGAAACGGCATTGTGAGGAATACATTTGTCTCCTTTCGATATTTTTTGTAAACTATTGTCTAGAAGTCCAGACGAAACGTAACATTGCGAGCGAAGCGAAACAATCCCCCGCCACATCTTGCACATTTGGGGATTGTGAGTGCTAAGCGTCATCCTGTGGACTTCGCAACGCAAATTCAGTTTAAGAAACGAATCAATCTTCTGTTCTTTATTATAATCGAAAGGATACCTTATGAGAAAGTTATTGACGCTGTTACTTGCCCTTGTTTGTTGTGCCACCATCGCGTTATCTCAGGGAACTTCAGAATCGAAAGATGAACAAAGCAAAAACCTGAGACAATACTATAGCGGTAAGGTAGGATTTTACAAGCCTGCGGAAGAATTAAACAACGGGTTGCTGCTTGGCATTGACGGGATTACGGAATTCACGCACTACAATTTTTTCCTCTCGGGCTCGCTTGATCTGTACATGAAGCAAACATTCGATTTCTTCCAGCAGCCGAAACCGGATGTTCAGCAGCAGCAAATATTCTTGCTTCCCCTTCACGTAAATTTTGGGTATAAAATTTTTGATGTCCGCGATGCAGATACTCGCGGATATCTAGGGTTTGGCGGTGGATATTATTTCTACTTTTACAGCGTTGATTACCAGACGAGCGGCGGATTTCCTCCTTCCTTTACCACCCACAGCGATTCTAAAAACGGGGGGGATCTCTTCGCCACAATTTTTGCGCGGTTCTTGCTTGGTAAAGTATTTGTCGAGCCTCGTTTCTATATGGCTTCAACAAGTGAGGATAATATCTCAAGCTACAAATTTGAAGTTGATCCCTCCGGCTTTGCAATTACAATTGGGTTTCAACAATAAAAATTTTCTCTGAGATGTAAAGTACCAATTCGCATTTTATCTACGGCTCGTAGAGAAGAATCTCCAAATCCAAGGAGTGCGGAGATGTTTTCTACGAACCGTAGGTCGCTACGCCCGCTCCGTTCGGTCAACGACCCATAGGGAATGACATCCTAATCCTTATTGTAAACGGAGCAATCCGAACCCAAGCAAAAATAAAATCCTACCGACTGAACACAAGTTTAGGTTCTCAGAATATTTTTTTTTACCTTACGCGCTATAATTTTTTTGTTATTTATATAAAGGACTTTTCATGATTGATGCAATTCACCATTATATTAAAACAGGGGGGAAGATAATCATATCAGTATTATTTTTTGCAATGCTTGTTTCTGCGCAAGAGAGTAAGCCGATTGATGTATCGAACTTTGATATGTCCGTGAAGCCGACCGACGATTTTTTCCAGTATGTGAACGGGACATGGGTAAAAAATAATCAAATTCCGCCGGACCAGAGCCGGTGGGGAAGCTTCAGCGAGGTACAGGAACGGAATTTCAAAATTCTCCATGAGATTCTTGATGCGGCAGCAGCAAACAACGGGACGCCACGCGGCAGCATCTCACAAAAAGTAGGCGATTTTTATTTCAGCGGTATGGATACACTCAACATTCAAAAACAGGGATCGCTTCCTCTTGCCGATGAGTTCAACCGCATTGCCCGGATAGGTGATACCAGAGATTTGCTCGAAGTCATTTCATCATTTCATACAAAACAGGGGTACGTGCCGTTTGTGTTATTCGTTACGCAGGACTTTAAGAACAGCAGCCGGGTGATTGCGAATTTGTTTCAGGGCGGGTTAGGGTTGCCCGATAGGGATTACTATCTGAAAGAAGATGACCAATCAAAAAGCCTTCGCGAACAGTATATCGCTCATGTAACAAAGATGTTTCAATTGCTTGGCGATCCTCCGGCTACTGCGGACGTGAACGCTAAAATTGTCATGGGCATAGAAACGCGCCTGGCGAATGCCTCCATGACTCGCGTGGAATCGCGCGACCCTGAAAAAATATATCACTTAATGACAATTGATGATTTGAATGCGTTGACGCCCGGATTTGCATGGAGGCAGTATTTCACGGGTATCGGACTATCAGAACCGGGCAGCATTAATGTGGGGCAACCGGATTTCTTTAAGGAGGTCGGGAAGATGATGACAGAAGTTCCGGTGAATGAGTGGCAAACGTATCTCCGGTGGCATCTCATCAATGCATCTGCAGATTATCTCAGCTCCGATTTTGAGAATGAACATTTTGAATTTTTTGGAAAAGCATTAACCGGGCAAAAGGAAAAGAAACCGAGATGGAAACGGGTTCTGCAAACGGTGGACGGCAATATCGGCGAGGCGTTGGGTCAACTCTACGTTGAAAGAGCGTTTGGAGGGAAAGCGAAAGAGCGGGCAATGGAGATGGTTCGGAATATTCAAGATGCATTCCGTGAACGTGTGCAGGCGCTCGATTGGATGAGCGCAGAAACAAAGAAGGAAGCGCTCAGAAAGCAGGATGCATTCACGGTAAAAATCGGTTACCCCGATA
>SCUC01000252.1 GCA_004322375.1 Bacteroidota bacterium | reverse complement strand
GCCTGATCAAATTCTCTCATAATCGTTATCCATGTGCTGCCTTCCGGCGCGACTGTGGCAAACTTGATGGTATGCTCCTGAGAAAACAGGAGGGAGACAGTAATAAGCGAAATGAAGAGGAAATGGAATATTTTAGGTAACATGCAATTTTAGATTTTAGAATTTAGATTTTGGATTTATTCATTGTTTCTTATGAACCCCCTCTCCCTTTGGGAGAGGGTAGGGTGAGGGGGGCAAGAGTTTTCTAATTTTCATTCTCCAGCGAATCAATTGGTTCTTCTTCCAGGAAAAAATCGCTGATTCGTTCGCGGAGGAGAACTGCTTTCTTTTTCGCGACTGCGTTCGAGAGACGCATATCGGGTAAAACGTCTAGCGATGTTGTGTCAACTGTGTTAAGACAGTTTTTAAATAACTCTTTATTCTGCGTTTGAACTGCGTACGAACGAGCATAATAGATATACGTCATAAGAAACTTGCCCTGGTTAATCTGTAATGCCTTTTCAAACTCCTTTTTTGAATTGTCGGGATTTCCGCCAAGGGCTTTTGGCATACTTCCGTACAATGTGCCGAGGAAGAAATGCGCTCCGCCCTGAAAATAATCAGGTTGCCGCCTGGCGACAAACTGCATCATCGCTTCAATTTTTGGCAACGCGGCAATAGCCTCAGGGTCTGAAAGCGAGAGGTACGCATATCCACCCCAGCCAATGGCAGTCCAAAAAATTGCCGGTATATCATCGTTCGAAAAAGTATTAAGTGAAGCGCTAAACTCAACAAGTTCTTTATCAAAAGCTGCTGCAAATTTCTTATTTTGAAGCAAAATCTTCAATCCGTAGTCTCTTCCGCGTAGATAGAACAATTTAGCGCGCTCTGGAGTTGCATCCTCGGCAAAGGCAAGAGCATAGCTTGAATACCCCATAGAAGCGAGAAGCTGGAAGTGCTCGTTGTCCGGGTCGCTTTCCATGACTGCTTCTAACAGCTTGAGATTTGAAGCTATGCTTTTTTCAGCAATATCTAAATCCTCTTCGCGATTGAGCACAGTGAAACCATTATCCATGATGCTGCCAATGGAGCTAATTGCAATCTGCTGAATGCATCCGGCAAAAAGAAATAACAATAGAAATGATATATATGCAATTTTAGGAATCATAAAACGGAAAGAATATAAGAAAAAAAGGGGAGAGGGGAAAAAGAAGCAAAAGGGGCTTTTGAGCAACCTTTTATTTTTGCTAAACAAATGATAAGAGCGATGCCATATTTATACGAAAAAACAAATAATAATTTGACTTTCGTGAATTAATTACCTACCTTCTTATGATGAGGTTCGAGTTGGTTCTTGCTGGAGTATAGAGAACTCAACCTCCCGGAGCTATAACAACATTATTTTTAAAGGCAAAATACGTTGTACCAGTCAGTCGAGAGAAATTTTGATTTTTGTTTTATTGGTTTGTATGTTACCTCAACGATTTATAACTGAAGGTGACCAATGAACAAAAATTTGTGTTCCCGCTTATGGCGAAATACCAAGGGGATTGACGCGTTGAGGAGACATTCTAACCCGCGCACAGCGGGATATGAGAATATTTCTTCTCAAGAAACATCGCACGCAAACCAGAAACCACCCGCTAAAAGCACGGCTCGACAAAGTCGGCAAACCACCAACCGAGTTCCAACCAAAAATATTTCCCATTTATTGATTGCATTATTTGCTGTAACAATAACCCTAGTTATGCTTTCCTGCAATGAGCCGGAGGTGCAGATTATTGAGCCGCCGGGACCGCCGCCACCGATGTCATTACCTGATTCAATTGCAGTGGGAAATGTGCTATTTATTGATACGTTAAATGGTTGGCTGCCTGTTTGGCTTTTTCATGAGACCCTGCCGTATCAAGGCGGGATATTTAAAACAACCGACGGGGGATTGACATGGTATGCAAAGTACCTTACAACTCGCGCAAGGATGAGTTCAGTAAAGTTCATAGACCATCAATATGGGTGGGCGAAAGAGGTGCAAGGTTCTGTAATATACACAACCGATGGGGGGGAGAATTGGATAAGACAAGACACAATCGTTTTTGATATAGAAGGTGAAACCGGCATAAGATTGAACTCTTTCCGTTTTTTGAACCGGTGTGAAGGTTGGGGGACAGCATCTAAAAGCGGATGTCCATTGGGCTGCGGCGGCTGCGGGTATGTTGTTCACACTACCAATGGCGGCAGAAGCTGGAATATGAATTACTATTCTTCCAATAGACAGCTTGCAGGAGTATATATGCTGCCAAGCGGAAAAGGCTGGGTTTCTGGAGGAGGAAATTATCTTGATTGTCCCCCGTATATTTTACATACATCGGATTATGGGGGTACATGGTTCGAACAACAAATCCCCGGTGATGATATAGGAACTGTGTCCAGCTTTGCTTTTCATAATAGTAATTTTGGTTATGCGTACGGGATGCGGGGGATTTTCAAAACATCGAATTCAGGGCAACGATGGGATACAACTGCATTCTCTACAGCTACAGCGTATGATATGGCGATAATTAATGATTCGGTTGTATATGCCTTACGAGGAAGCACTATAACATACTTATATACTCTCTATCGTTCGAGCAACAGAGGAAAAACTTGGAATAAGCAGGCAGAATTCGGCCGAAGTTTTAAAGATATGTCATTTCTTAACGATACCACCGGGTGGATTGTAGGTCAAGTTAGTTATCCGACAGGGTTTACCGTGTACCGGTTAAGGAATAACTCATGGATAAAGATTAGGTAACATCAAATAATTCAAATTTTTTAACCAAAGTGAGGTGTGTATGAAAATTACATTCAAAATTATCATGGTATTGTTGCTTGTTGGCACCGCAACAGATTTTTGTGGTGCAACGATAACAAAAAAACTTAGCGTACAACAATTGAGCAAGCATAGTGACTGCATTGTTGTCGGGGTAGTAAGCGATGTTAAATATGAGCGGAGCAAAGCTACGGGAATGTTGATAACGCTTACAACAGTTACGCTTTCACGAACTCTCAAAGGTTCGCCAGCTATGACAGTCGTTATTCAAACCCCGGGTGGAAGAGAAAATGGCAGAACAAGATTCGTTCTTGGCATGCCATCGTTTGAGATAGGAGAGGAGGTTGTTTTGTTCTTGAAAAAAAGAAGTTTATCAGAATATTATGGAGTTGCAGGATGGTCGCAAGGAAAATTTACGGTAACAAAAGACCCGACATCTTCACAAAAAGTTGCTGTGAGTGATGGGGGCAACTATAGTCCACGTTTTTACTCCCGTAATAAAGAAGTTTCTTCTAGGACAAATAGTAACTTAGAAATTCCACTTGATATGCTATTCAATGATATAACTCAATCGTTGTCATCAAAGAAAGGAGGAAACTAAAATGAAAAAAAGAAATTGGATTATATACCTATTATTCATTCTTCTAAGTATTTCAGGTTTTTATGAGGCAAAAAGTTATAGGTTAATATATAAAACAGAACAAACAGGCACTACGATTAGAACTTATGCTGAGGGTGTGGATCATGCTGAACCTGCACTTGGTGACAGTAGAAATGACTATGCACATTGGCCCTCTTCTCCAGGCTATCCTTATACAGTGAACGTAGCTTTGTCCAGCGCCAATTTGCAACTAAGTGAAAGATCAAGTTTCAGAAACGCGCTCGCCGCCGCCGCAGGAGCCTGGAACGGTAATTCAAGCTTTAATCTGATACAATACAATGTTGCAACTAACGTAGTTAGTAATACATTTAGCCATGATGGACAAAATGTTTGTTATTGGATAACTAACGCTGATGACCCTATTTATGATGAAACAGGAATGCTTGATGCTTTCTTAGCTGACCCAAGCATCATAGTAAGTGCCGTGACAATGATTGAAATAGATGATGATAATATTATTTGGGAATTTGATATAGCGGTGAATGGGGTAACCCTTGATTGGTCAGATCAAGAAGATTGGGATCCTGTGAATGGATCCACTTTTGATGTGCAGGCAATGTTTACACATGAACTCGGGCATGGCTTAGGGCTCGGTCATTCTGATTTTGTATGTGAAGACTGCCAATATAGCGCTATACCAACCATGTGGACTCCCGATACTTATTCGGATGATCGTTCAGGCTATATCGGTTCTGATGCGCGCTCGCTCCATGACGACGATATTGGGGGCATGAATTTTCTTTATCCGCAGAAAGTAACAGTAACCAGTAGCGCGGAGTTTCTGTCAGCATTATCTACCGCAGCTAACTTCGCGGACGCTTATTATATCATTGTTGTTAATGCTCAGGCTCCTCT
>SCUC01000251.1 GCA_004322375.1 Bacteroidota bacterium | reverse complement strand
ATGGCGAGAAAGCTTCTCGCAATTCATCTTCACTAATGTCTCGCGATAAATTGCCTACAAAGATTCTCATGTAAATTATTCCTTTATTAGTTTATTGGTTTATTGGTTTATTGGTTATGAATTGACTTAACGTTCGCTCTGGCTTGTTTGAGCTTGTATTTTAAGGAAGGCTTATTCGAAGTTAACACTACCTTGAACCACACAGAAGTTGTTTTCTCCCTCTGAGCGTGCGGAATACGCTTTAGGCTACGCTATAAATTCGATAAAATATTTCCTGACAGTGAAAACTATTAAGTAGTGTGGCGCAGTACATTAAACTTTCGGTCCTGGTAAGGAACTCTTCTAGGGTATAACGGTGCGCTTATATATATTCATAATAACTTAAAATAAGCTACAATCCAAATATCTATTCAATTTTTTCTCGAAAAGTTGAAAGTTTGCCCTGGAGTGACCCGGTTTTTATGTGCTTTTATTCCTTTTTGATTGAAAATTCCTTATTATAAGCTGAACTGAGCAAAAATAAGATTTTATGAAAAACAGTCCCCCCACTGTCAATATTACTCTCACCGCAAAACTTTTACCACCGGTTATATCAGGTTAAATAATGAACATTATCAGCATCAATATATCAAATATTGAACAAGAGCATATCTGTTGCGCGATAGGAACGGATAAAGAAAATATCAATCGGGCAAGTGTCAAAAAAAATTGGATGAAAGAACGCTTTAAGGATGGGCTTGTATTTAAACGTTTTGATGAGCGAGGGAAAGTATTCATCGAGTACATGCCCATCGAAAAAGTCTGGAAGCCCATCATCGGGAAAAACTATATGGCGATTAATTGCCTCTGGGTTTCAGGAAAATTTAAAGGTAAGAGGTTATCAACAAAACTGCTCTCCGAATGCATCAACGACGCGAAGAAGTGTAACATGGATGGCGTCGCTGTTGTAACAAGCACGACGGTGAAACCATTTCTCACCGACAAAAAATTTTATCTCTACAATGGATTTAAAGTTGTTGACACCGCACCTCCATATTTTGAACTGCTGACATTAAAGTTCAATAGCGCGGCTACGAATCCAAAATTTTCCAAAAATGCCAAACAAGGAACTTGCCCGAATAAAAACGGTTTTACCTTCATCTATTCCCACCAATGCCCGTTCATGGAAGACTATGTCGCTCTGCTTAGCGACATCATAAAAAAGAAAAATGTCCCTGTAGAAATAAAACTATTAAAGACGCACAAAGAAGCCCAGAAGCTTGGCTCTCCCTTCGGCACGTTAGGCATCTACTATAACGGAAAAATTAAACTCCACGAATTGATGACCCAACCGCGATTTGAAGAATTTGTAGATGAACTCATTCATTAAACATATAAAATTCAGAACTGTAGTATCAGTAGTCAGAAGCCACAACTGTTTCCAGTTTATAGTTTATGGCTTTCTGTTTAACGGCTCCTTACTCGTAGCTCGTAGC
Source organism: Bacteroidota bacterium (assembly GCA_004322375.1). Classification (GTDB taxonomy): domain Bacteria; phylum Bacteroidota; class Ignavibacteria; order UBA10030; family SZUA-254; genus FW602-bin19. The sequence goes on along the minus strand of SCUC01000251.1, from coordinate 2,837 downwards.
TCGTAGTTCGTAGCTCCATACTACCGCTCACTGCTCACATCGCATATCACACATCTCACATCACATATCGAGTAAGAAACCATTTCTCCTCACTTATTGTTCTTTTTTGTAGTGAGAAAAAATTATTGTATATTTAGCCCCCGAAGCGCGAGAGTAAGCTATCTCTCAATGGAGGTGGGCGAGCATTGTTCTTTTTCACTACGTATCGATTGTTTAATTTTTCAACACTTAGGAGATCATCATAGATGATTAACAATATCAGCAAATTAGTTCTTTGTTTTCTCTTTATCACTGCCACTGCGTTTGCAGGTTCGATTACCGGTAAAGTTTCTTTCAAGGGCAACAAACCTGTACCGCAAAAAATAAAAATGTCAAGCGACCAAAAATGCTTGAAGATTCACTCCGGTAAAGATGTAGAATCCGATCAGGTCGTTGTCAATTCCAATTCAACCGTACGATGGGTGTTCGTGTACGTGAAAAAAGGATTGGAAGGAAAGAAATTCCCCCAACCGAAAACTAAAGCAGTGCTCGACCAACAAGGTTGTACATACCATCCACATGTTCTTGGCGTTATGGTCAACCAGCCCTTAGAAATCGTCAACAACGATCCTTTGATGCACAATGTGCATGCCCTCCCGAAGAATAGCCCTCAGTTCAATATTGCTCAAATTTCAAAAGGCAAGAAAAACTCTAAGAGTTTTGCTAAGCCTGAAACAATGGTCCGCGTCAAGTGCGATGTCCATAGCTGGATGGGCGCTTGGGTTGGCGTTCTCGACCACCCCTTCTTCGCCGTAAGCGATGATAAAGGTAACTTCACTATTAAAGATTTACCGGCAGGGGAGTATGAAATTGAAGCATGGCACGAAACGCTCGGAACGCAAACGATGAAAGTTACCGTCGGCGCATCCGATGATACAAAAACTGCCGACTTTACGTTTCAAGGCAAATAAGATTTTGTAAACAAGATGAAGCACAGCACATCACGCTGTGCTTCTCTGTTCTTTCATCAATCAATCATGACTCATGAGTACACCTGTTACGAATCATTCCGTTGAAGCTCATCCTCATACCCATGTTCATCATCATGAAGAATTAGGCTTTTGGAGAAAATATGTCTTCTCCACCGACCATAAAGTTATCGGCGTTCAATATGGCTTAACCTCTCTTCTCTTTCTCCTCTTCGGTTTCACGCTGATGATGATGATGCGTTGGCAATTAGCGTATCCTGGAGACGCGTTCCCTCACCTCTATTTCACATTACCGATGGGCGCTATCGGTATTTTGATAATTCTTCTTTCCGGTTTCAGGCCCTCTGTTGGAGCCTTAATCGGATTAATGTTAGTCGGGATGGCGGCGCTTGTTTCGTATCTCAGTACGAGTAGCGAAGGAATGCCGTTAGGAGTAATGCTTCCCGAATTCTATAATTCCCTCGGAGCCATGCACGGCACAATCATGGTCTTCCTTGGCGTTGTCCCTCTCGCCGTTGGCGCGTTTGGAAACTATGCGATGCCTCTCCAAATCGGCGCGCCTGATATGGCATTCCCAAAACTGAACATGATGAGCTATTGGGTGTACTTCGTTGGCGGCATAACCATGCTCACAAGCTTTTTTGTCGAAGGCGGCGCAGCAAACTCCGGTTGGACTTCCTACCCTCCGCTCTCAAATATAGCTACAACAGGACAAACAATGTGGCTGTTCGGCATGGTGTTCTTGATAACATCTTCGCTTCTTGGTTCCGTCAATTTTATTGTGACGATAATGCAGCTGAGAGCAAAAGGATTAAGCTTCATGCGGTTACCATTTTTCGTATGGGCGCAGCTGGTAACTTCATTCTTGTTGCTCCTTGCCTTCCCGCCGCTCGAAGCCGCCGGCGTTTTACAACTTATGGATAGACTTGCAGGAACAAGTTTCTTCCTTCCGTCAGGATTAGTCATCAGTGGTGTACAGCTTCCCAATTCCGGCGGAGGAAGTCCTCTCCTCTGGCAGCATTTATTCTGGTTTCTCGCTCATCCTGAAGTATATGTCTTAATTCTTCCTGCAATGGGAATTGTGAGCGAAATTATCGCGAACAACACACGCAAGCCGCTCTGGGGATATAAGTCTCTCGTCTATGCTGCAATTTTCCTTGGCTTTATGTCGTTCATTGTCTGGGCGCACCACATGTTTATGACAGGCATGGGAACAGCCATCAGCGCCTTCTTCCAAACAACCACGATGATTATCTCTATTCCCTCGGTGATTATTCTTTCAGTCATGATTATTTCACTATACGGAGGTTCCATCCGGTTTAACACACCCATGTTGTTTGCGCTCGCATTCCTCCCTATGTTTGCCATCGGTGGATTAACCGGGCTTCCGTTAGGATTGGCAACATCGGATTTGCATCTGCACGATACGTATTATGTTATCGGACACTTTCATTATGTCGTAGCGCCCGGAACGATTTTCGCATTGTTTGCCGGGATATACTGGTGGTTTCCCAAAGTTACCGGACGCAAAATGAGCGAAACCTTAGGCAAGATTCATTTCTGGGGTTCATTCGTTTGCATGAACTTTATCTTCTTTCCTATGCTCATTCAAGGATTAGCTGGAGTCTCAAGACGACTGTACGATGGCGGCGAGGCATACTCACACGCTCAAAAAGTCTTATATCTTAATGAAGTCATGTCGGTTGCTGCATGGGTCATGGGAATTTTCCAAATTCTCTTTATTATCAATCTCTTCTGGAGCCTGCGAAAAGGCAAAAAAGTTTCATCCAACCATTGGGATGCTACAACGTTAGATTGGGCTGCAACCACCTCCCCGCCCCTGAGCCACGGAAATTTTGAAGTTATGCC
>SCUC01000250.1 GCA_004322375.1 Bacteroidota bacterium | reverse complement strand
TTTTAATTGAAAAACGCCATCATGGAGTTCAGCATACGTATAATGATGTATCCAATCACCTAAATTAATATAGACACCGTTGCCAATTTGCATGAACGTTGATTGATGACGATGCCCCATGATAACAGCATCGAATCCTTGAGCGAGCATTTTTCGTGCAAAGGAAACCATGCCGTCTTCTTCCCCGTAGTGCTTGCCGGAAGTGTAATGACGGCTTTTCTTAGAAGATGATTTCGCAAGCGAAAGACCGATATCGGGGTGAAGCATTTTATAGAGCTTGATATTAAACGGGTGACGAAGGATTTTTTTTAAGATTCTGTACCCTGCATCGTTATGCGCGAACCCATCTCCGTGGTGGAGAAAGATTCGTTTTCCATCTATCGTTACCTCAAATTCTTCATGATAAATTTTAACGCCAAGCTCATCGCTAAAAAAATTTCCCATCCAGTAGTCATGATTTCCGGCAAGGTAATGAACCGTGATGTTCTTTCGCACGAGGTCTTCGAGCTTTGTCAGCGTTCTGTGAAAGCCTTTCGGGATGACTGTTCGATACTCGAACCAGGCATCAAACAAATCGCCGACAATAAAAATTTGGTTGGCGTCGTTCATCACAACATCGAGAAACGCGAGAAGGCGCTCTTCTTTTTTTCGCTCTTCTTCCTGTGAGCCCAATCCGAGATGAACGTCAGAAAAAAAATATGTTTTTGACATTAGAATTATTTCGAAACCGTCACAGTCACATCAATCGGCTGCTTGAAGCGGTTGCACCAGCCTTCGGCATCAGAGCAATAAAAATACGTGAACGTGCCTTTAAGATTAAGCTTGCCGGGTTTGACGTTAGCAGCCAGTTTAAATTTGAGAGTAACAGGCTTCGATGCGTCTAAATACCCGGTTTTCTCATTTTTAGGAATTGTTAGCTTTTCAACGTTACCAATGGATGCGCTCGAATCCATAATAACATTCATCGGAGGATCGAGGTTGATATGAATTCCTTTTGTAGGCGTCAGCGTTAGTTGCAGGGTTCCGGTCATGCCTGCTTTCAAAGATGTTTCCACGATGGAGGCTTTGAATGTAACATGTTTATTTTCAACGGGTTTCGGCTTGTCATTGCCGGGAAATAGGTTGATAAACGAAACCATGAGCAAAACAATCAATAATTGCATACTGAGCGATTCAAAAAGTCAATAAAAAATATATACTTCACAAAAACAACGGAAAAGTTAAGCGTGGAGTTCCTCTGTATAGGGCTGTTCTATCACAGGGCGCAATAATATAATTCCAATAAGAAGCAAAAATCCTATGGAGAGTATAGCCGCACGCTGGTTGATCATCGAGGAAATATAACCAAAAAGAACGGGACCTAAAATTGCCGATGCCTTTCCGAACGTGGAGTAGAATCCGAAAAATTCCGTGCGCTTAACAGGTGGAACAATAACCGACATCAGGCTGCGGCTTGTGGATTGGGAAGATCCCATTGCAATTCCTGCCGCTATCCCGATTCCAAAAAAGGGTATTTTTGATGTCACAAAAAATGCGGCTATAACGACTGCCAGCCATAGTAACAACGTGAGGTTTAAGGTTCTTTTTTGACCGAACGTATCTGCAAGAATTCCGAACAGCAACGATCCGGCAATAGCCGAAGTTTGAACAAGGGCGAAAAAGAAAATAATTTCCGTCATCTCCATGTGCAGCGATTCACGGGCAAAGATGGACGAGAAAATAATTATCGTATTAATAGCATCAAAATAGATGAAATACGAGAGGAGAAAGCGTCCAATATTTTTGTAGCGGGAAATCTCCTTTATGGTCTGAGCGACCTGTCGGTAGCCTGCAGTCACTATGCTCAGGGTGAAGGGATGACGTCCAGAGCGTTCTCTCACAAAAAAAAATAATGGGAGGGCAAAGAGAAGAAACATCCCCGCAGCAAGTAGAAAGCTAAGTCGTATATTACCCAGGTTTTCCACGGCAAATCCCCCGCTCAAAAGAGGAAGAGAAACGAGGAGCGTTACGAGCGAGCCGACGTATCCCATCGCGAAACCGAAGCCGGAAATTCTTCCATAATGTTTCTGAGAGGTCAAATCCGGAAGGAACGAGTCATAGAAAACAAGTCCTGCTTCAAACCCGATATTGGCAAGAATGAGCAGGAGCATACCGAAGGCAATCGCGCCTGCTTCAACCATAAAAAGCATTGCAGTAGCAAGGATACAGAGGAGAGTAAACGTTGCTAAAAATTTTTTTTTTGATACGCCCCGATCGGCGGCTGCACCGAGAATTGGAGAAATTAGCGCTACCAGCGACATAGAGATGCTAAACGTTATCCCCCAAAGGAAATCAGAATTCTGGTCGTCTTGTACGACTATTTCTTTAAAATAAAGAGGATAGCTAATAACTAAGATGAGAACATAAAAGGCGGTATTGGCAAAATCGAATAACGCCCATGAGAAGACCTCTCGTTTATTGCCGGAAAACGATATTGTGGTTAATGATGGATGGTCTTTACCGGTGGTAGTGCCGCCGCGTTCACTCTTCGCGGATAACTTCATGAATCTCCCGGTTGACCATGAGAATGAACATCATCATCGTCTTCGTCATCACGGTCGTGCGCGCTTGTTTCGAAAAGTCCTCTTCCTTCTTTCACGATGGAGCCTTGCTCAGTCAGTTCATGCCGGATAGCATCAAGTACTCCATTGATGAATGTCCCGCTATTGGGAGTGCTATACACTTTTGCAAGCTCGATGGCTTCATTCAGGGAAACTTTAGGGGGGATATCTGGGAAATAGAGCAATTCTCCTAACGCCATGCGCATGATAATTCTGTCAAGCAAGGCAAGCCGCTCGAATTCCCAGTGCTGGATTTTCGATTTGATAAGATGGTCCAGCTCGACTTCGTGCTGAACAACAGCCTGGCAGAGTTCTTTGATGAATTTAATTTCGTTGGGTTTCGGGTGAATGTCGCCGAGCTGATGGTCTAAAGTCAGGGTAAGAGGTTCCTTTGAAATTTCGGTAGCATATAACACCTGCATTACTTTTTCGCGGAGGACTCTTCGTCGAAGGGATGGCATAATATTTTATATAATAATAGTAGTTTATCAGGCTATATGAGCAACGACATGATTACCTGAATACGAAATTTTTCCAACTGGGCGTTTCCCTTGCTCAAGACGCTGTTCAGCGAGATGGTTTGCCGCAACGTGTGTTGAAACTTTTTTTTCTTTCGAGATGCTGAAAATGTTCCGGAGCGTTTCATAAATACTTTCGATTTGTTTTTTTGCTGTCTCGTACGAGTTCCCGTCGAGCTGATTGGCAACGCCGATAAGCCCGCCAGCATTGATGACATAATCAGGCGCGTAAAGAATGCCGTGGTCAATCAGCATCGCCCCGTGGCTGTGCTCGTCGGCAAGCTGGTTGTTCGCCGCGCCTGCAATAATTTTTGCTTTTAATACAGGAATCGTTCGTTCGTTGAGAACCGCTCCGAGCGCGCAGGGACAAAAAATATCTGAATGAAGCTCATAAATATCGTGAGGCTGGACTACTGTTGCCCCGGTCATTGCTGCTACAGATTGCGCTTTATGGGAATAAATATCCGTGATGAAAATTTTCGCTTCTTCTTTCGCGAGATAGTTACATAATGCGCTGGCGACGTTTCCTGCGCCTTGCATTGCAACGCGTTTTCCCGCAAGTGAATCAGAGCCTGTCATTTCTTTCATACAAGCTTTCATGCCGTAATAAACTCCCAGCGCGGTAAGGGGAGACGGGTCGCCGCTATCTTTGAATGCCTGGTCTATCCCTGTCACATGTTTTGTTTCTTGATGGACGATTTCCATATCGTGAACATTTGTGCCGACATCTTCTGCCGTAATGTACCTTCCGCCGAGTGAATCAACAAATCTGCCGTACGCGCGAAACAGCTCGTCGGTTTTATCGGTATTGGGATTTCCGATTATGACTCCTTTTCCGCCGCCCAGGTTTAGCCCCGAGACGGCAGCTTTATAGGTCATGCCGCGCGAAAGGCGCAGCACATCGGTGATGGCAAGCGTATCGGTGGCGTAATTCCACATTCTTGTTCCTCCCAGCGAAGGTCCCAGGGAAGTATTGTGGATGGCGATTATGGCGCGCAACCCGGTTTTTTTATCAGAACAAAAAACGACTTGCTCATGCCCGTAGGTAGTGATTTCGTTAAACAATGACATAGAAGTTGTATTGATGAAGGAACGTAGCCGTTATGATTCTATGAATTAAGGACGGGCTAATTTAGCGAAATTTTAAGTGGAAGACAAAAAATTTAAATTTTTGAATTAGATTTTAGATTGGGTTTGGGCGGTGAGCAGTGGACTGTGAGCGGTGGGCTGTGAGCAGTGGGCTGTGAGCGGTGAGCGTGAAGCAAAGAGCATAGAATGGTGTTTCAGATGTGGAGACATCAAGATAGCCTCTGTTAGCTCTAAACCGAGAAACAGATAACAGGTAACGAATAACAATTGAATTGTCTTTTGACTTTCCATAAAACTTAATTACTTTTACCCATCATTGACAATGTATCATTACAGAAAGAAAGTACTATGGCTAAGGCAAAACAACCAGAAGGCGAGATTTATTATCCATCTCAACAAATCATTGAACAGGCGCGGCTCAAGGATTGGGATGCGCTTGCAAAATTCGCTTCAAAAAATTTAGAAGAGTTCTGGGCGAAGGAAGCAAGCGAGCTTGACTGGTACAAGCCGTGGGACAAGGTTCTTGACGATAGCAATAAGCCATTTTACAAATGGTTTACCGGCGCGCAGGTGAATATCGTTCACAACGCGTTGGACAGGCATCAGCAAACATATAGAAAAAATAAACTTGCCTTAGTTTGGGTTGGAGAAGATAACAGCGTGAGAACATATTCGTACTATGCGCTGAACAGGGAAGTCTCGCAGTTTGCCAACGTGCTGCGGGCGATGGGATTAAAGAAGGGAGACCGCGTTACCATCTATATGCCGCGCATTCCCGAAATCGTAATTGCCATGCTTGCCTGCGCGAAGATAGGAGCGATACACTCGGTAGTGTACGGAGGATTTAGCGTTGATTCCTTGCAAGGACGGATTGATGACTCGCAGTCGCGAATGGTGATTACAGCCGACGGCGGATTTATGAACGGCAAAATTGTCGAGCTAAAAAAAACTGTGGATGAAGCGTTGAAGAGGTGTCCCTCTGTTGAAACAGTTGTGATGGTGCAGAGGACGAAGCATCAGGTGCGAATGGAGCCGGGGCGCGATTATTATTACCACGAGCTTATCAAGCTGCCGATTGCGAACGGCAAATGCGCTACAGAGATAATGGATTCCGAAGACCCGCTCTACATTCTCTATACTTCCGGCACAACAGGCAAACCAAAAGCGATTCTCCATACGCATGGCGGCTATATGGTGGGAGTGTATTCAACGTTAAAATATGTTTTTGATTTGAACGACACAGACCGTTGGTGGTGCGCGGCTGACCCGGGATGGGTAACAGGTCATTCGTATATCGTCTATGGTCCGTTGATTATGGGGGCAACTTCGTTCATGTATGAAGGCGCGCCGACCTATCCCTATCCTGATAGATGGTGGGCATTGATTGAAAAATACGGCATCACGGTGTTTTATACTGCCCCGACAGCAATTCGCGGCTTGATGCGGTTTGGAGAGTTGTGGCCCCGGAAACACGATCTTTCTTCGCTACGTTTGCTTGGCTCTGTTGGCGAACCGATAAATCCTGAAGCATGGAAGTGGTATCATCGGGTGATTGGCAATGAGAAGTGTCCGATTATGGATACCTGGTGGCAAACGGAAACGGGAATGTTTATGATTACACCGACTCCGGTTGTGCCGTTGAAACCCGGTTCCGGAACGCGTCCCTTTTTCGGGCAGGAGGCGGAAATAGTAGATGAGGCGGGAAAGCCTGTTCCCGATGGGGAAGAAGGTTACCTTGTTCTCAACCGCCCTTGGCCCGCTATGCTGCGTACAGTGTATAATGACCCGGAGAGATACGTTCAACAATATTGGAGCAAGTATCCGGGAAAATATACCACAGGTGATTCAGCGAAACGGGATAAGGATGGCTATTTCTGGATTATCGGCAGAGTGGATGACGTGATAAAAATTTCCGGCTACAGGCTTGGCACGGCTGAGATTGAGAGCGCGCTCGTCAGTCACCCGGCGGTTGCGGAAGCGGCGGTGATTGGCATTCCGCACGAAGTAAAAGGAAGCGTGATTTACGCCTACTGCTTGCTTCGCTCCGGTTACCAGGCAACTCCCGAATTGCCCGACGAGCTGAAGCAGCATGTTGCGACACACTTGGGACCTATCGGCAAGCCGGAGCAAGTAACGTTTGTTGATAAGTTGCCGAAAACGCGCTCCGGGAAAATTATGCGCCGCGTGTTGAAGGCGAGGGCGTTAGGACTTTCGGAGGGAGATATTTCGACGCTGGAAGAATAATGAAATTTTAGATTTTGGATTGGTTACTATGAATAAAATACGTACTTTTTTTTATAGAATTGAGAAAGCACTGTAATGAAGTATTCTGTAATTTTTGAAAAAGTTAATGATCCTTCATTTCCGAAAGGGTACTATTACGCGCATATCCCTGAGTTGGATTTGACAACACATGGGTTAGGAATAGAAGGCGCGCGTGAGGCAGTAATTGATTTAGTGAAATTGTGGGTAGAAGAAAAGCAAGCGAATGAAATATTCTGCTTAACAAAAAAATAAATCTATTGTGTTCTGTGAAAACAAGAAAGTGTGATAGGTGTGGGAGGTTTCTTAAAGGAGAAAAAGAATATCGGTTCGAGGATAAATGCGGCTACCCTACATTTAGGGGTTTATTTTGTCGATTTGTTTGTGAAAATCTTACTGCCCTCGATAGATGTAAAAATGAAAATGAAAAAAGCGACTACTTAAGCACTCTTTCTTATAATGAGTTAGATATTTTATACAATGATACCAGACTTAAGGAAGAAAATAAGAATATTGTGTTGAAAAAATATATACATGCTTTGTTATATAAAAATGGCTATTAACTCCTTGAGTAGAGTTGAAATAAACTTTTCATTCAAAAGACTAACTGAAGTTACGCGAAACTCGAATTTTACTTATAATCGTACTGCCAAAAAAAGAAATTGTCATTCTGAGCTTGCGAAGAATCTCCAAATCCTCAAATTTGTACTATTTTAAGGTATGGAGATGCTTCACTTCGTTCAGCATGACATTCCTTTGGGGTTGTTGTAGAGAAAAAGTTTGTTTTGCGTAACTTCAATGATTAATATTTCAGAAAAAGCAAACTTGCCACGCACGGTTGAAATGCGCGGCAAGTTGTTTGTTACTACTTGAGACATGAGACCTGAAACGTGAAGCCTGAATCTGGCAGCATCACGTATCAATAAGGCTAATCCTTCTTCTTCTGCACCTGATAGTTCCGGTACTGGATTGATTTTTTCTTCGCGCGAGTGTCTTTACTCTCATCCTTCAGTTCTTTGGAGAATGTTTCAAGACGCTGCATTTGCTCTTGCATCATTGGCTTCGCGGCTGCGCTGTTCGTTATTGCGCCGGAAGATTGAATCATGCTGCGGGCTTCCTCGATAGCTACAGCTGCTTCCGCTTCATTTCCCGCATCTAACGATTGCATTGCTTGCTCGACTTTTCTGGTTGAAAGCGCGACGTCAACCTTTCCCTGCACATCCCAATCCGTTCCTTTCTCCAGTTCAGCAGTAATATCCGTTAGGCGGATATCAACAGAGAGGCGAGGCTGATTCCGAAGTTCGGAAATGCGTTTGTCATATTGCAGTTCGGCAGAGGCGACATGCTTTGAGCCGGAGCCTCCGGTTACATTCAGCTCAAGCGTAAGCTCGCGCTCGTCGTTAGAGTACAAATCGCCGAGCGGGATGAGCCACGCGCTTCGTTCTTTGTGCCGTTCATAGCCGATAACGTCCACAAGCTCGACTCCCTTCCCAAGCGAAAGCTCAATCACGGCATTCTGGCAGACCATGGTGGAAAGCCCGTGCAGTTCCTGCTCAAAAATCGAGGCAAGCTGGCTGGGGCTTTCTATATAATAGTAGCTGCCGCCACCGCTTTCGGCAAGTCCGAGCATCATATTCTCGTTGTAATCCAAGCCGACGCCCATCGTTGTGAGCGAGATGGATTTTGTACGGTATCGCGAAGCGATTCGACTAAGCTCGGAAGGATCGGTAATCCCCTGGTTAGCAAGCCCGTCGGAGAGGAGGATGACGCGGTTGATGTATTCCCTGTCAACCCGTTCTTCAAGCTGGTTGAAGCCTTCCACCATGCCGCCGCCGAGATTCGTGGAGCCGCGGGGCTCGACTTGATTGACAAAGCTTTTCAAGCGGGATTTGTTCTTCACGCGCTGGCGCGGCACAAGCACGTCAACGCTCTGGTCGTAGATGACGATGGAAAGGTAATCCTCGCTTGACAATTGGTCAATCAGCGAGTTGATGGCTGCCTTCGCGTAATCAATTTTTCGTTCATCCGCCATGGAGCCGCTCCGGTCGAGAACGACGGAAAGGTTCATCGGCTTGCGCTCCTTGATGCGGATATCCGGGGTTTTGACAATCAGGTGAAGATAGACCGTGCCGCCGCGCAGAGGCATACACCGTTTATTGAGATGACCGGTGAACCCGATTTCCTTCTCGCCGGGAACAAGGGTATGACCTGACGCCTGCATCAAGCCGATAACACTGAGTATAATAACAAAAGTAATGAGCCGCTTCATACAACGCTCCTTATATAGTTAAACATGGTAGTTATCAGTTGTACTTGGGGAGGGGGAGGAATGTTCCCGGGAAGCTAAGCCAGTTAAAGAGATATGGATTTAATAGAGAACGTTGGAAGCAAGTTTTTTTTATTAAAATTTATTTTTTTTAATACATATGAAAGTGTAGAATTTTCAGAAGGCACTAATAAATCTAAATTCAGTATTTATTGTATAGTAATAATAATATCTAAAAATGATGAAAAATTATTCATAGTACCGATCCTAC